>NZ_JAOECR010000025.1:0-61842 GCF_029836955.1 Stenotrophomonas sp. GD04054
TGAAAGACCAAAGGCTGCCGGCCAGCGGCCGGCACTACCGTGCCCGTTTACCTGACGGGCCTGAGACTCTCCAGCAACACAGTTGCTACAGGGACGTACTTGCGGCGTCCCCGCACTCCGACACCGCCCCGCCATCCCGCGGATAGCTCGCTTTTGATGTTGATGTTGATGTTGCTGCTGCCGTTGCTTCGGCGGGTGCCGGGCGCAGCCCGGCCCCACCTCAGAACCCCAGCGGGATGTCGCCCAGCACCGGCTGCAGCTGGCTGCGGAACAGTGCCTGGATGCGTTCCAGCGCCGCCTCGTCATTGCCCTCGAAACGCAGCACCAGCACCGGCGTGGTATTGGAGGCGCGCACCAGGCCCCAGCCATCGGGGAAGTCCACGCGCAGGCCGTCGATGGTCGACAGGCGACCGCCCACATACGGGTTGTCCGGCGACTGCGCCGCCGCCACCAGCATCGCCACCAGCGCATGCGGCGTGCCTTCGGCCACCGGCACCTTCAGCTCCGGCGTGGCCACCATCTCCGGCAGCTCTGCCAGTACCTCGTCCGGAGTCTCCTCGCGCTGGGCCAGGATCTCCAGCAGGCGCGCAGCCGCATACAGGCCATCGTCGAAACCGAACCAGCGCTCCTTGAAGAAGAAGTGGCCGCTCATCTCGCCAGCCAGCTCGGCATCGGTCTCGCGCATCTTCGCCTTCATCAGCGAATGCCCGGTCTTCCACATCAGCGGGCTGCCACCATTGCGCAGCACGTGGTCGGACAGCTTGCCGGTGCACTTCACGTCGTAGATCACCATCGCGCCCGGATTGCGCATCAGCACGTCGGCGGCGAACAGCATCAGCAGGCGGTCGGCATAGATGATCTTTCCTTCGCCGGTGACCACGCCCAGGCGGTCACCGTCGCCATCGAAGGCGACGCCGAGATCGGCACCGAAGCGCTTCACCGTCTGCACCAGGTCTTCCAGGTTGGCCGGCTCGCTGGGGTCGGGGTGATGGTTGGGGAAGCTGCCGTCGACATCGCAGTACAGCGGGATGACTTCCGCACCGATCGCTTCCAGCAGCTGCGGCGCGAGCGCGCCGGCCACGCCGTTGCCGGCATCGGCCACGACCTTCAACGGGCGGTCCAGCTGCACGTCGTCGGCGATGCGCTGGATGTAGTCGGCACTGACATCGCGCTGCTGGTAATCGCCCGGCTCGGCGGCCTGTACCAGGCGGCCTTCGACGATGCGCTGGTACAGATCGGTGATGGCCTCACCGGACAACGTCTCGCCGCCGATGACCACCTTGAAACCGTTGTACTCGGGCGGGTTATGGCTGCCGGTGACCGCCACACAGGTGCCGGTACGCAGATGGAAGGCGGCGTAGTACACGACCGGGGTCGGTACCAGGCCGATGTCGATCACCGCGCAACCGGCGCGCCTCAAGCCCTCGGCCAACCCTGCGGCCAGCTCCGGCCCGGACAGGCGGCCGTCGCGGCCGATCACCACCTCGCGCAGGCCCTGCTCCAGGGCCACGGTGCCGATGGCCTGGCCGATCAGCGCCGCCGTTTTCGGCGTCAATTCACTGCCAACCACGCCGCGGATGTCGTAGGCGCGGAAGATACCGGCCGCCAGTTCCTCGGCCGGAACCGGTGGCGGGGGCGGCGGTGCACTTTCAGTTGTGCTGGCCTCGGCCACCGGCGGCGGCGCCATCTGCAGGCTCTCGCTCAGGGTCGGGCCATGATCGGCTTCCGCCACGGTCGCCCGGCGCGGCAGCGGCAGCGACTTCGGCAGGCGGCCGCGCCCCACCACCAGCAGCACGGCGATGAACGCCAGCAGCAGCGCAACGATGGCGCTGGCCAGCGAACCTAGGCCCAGCGGACCAGGTTCGACATTGGGTACCGCGGCCACCAGCCGCAACGGCGTCCCCGGAATCGGCCGCGCCAATGCTTCGGCGCTTTCGGCCAGGCCGGCATCGCCCTGGGCGACGAGGTCATGCGCGCCCTGGCGCAGGCCAAGGAAACCGGCCGATGGCGCACTCACCTGGTCCAGCGGCGAGGTCAGTCGCAGCAATGGCTGGCGCACGTAGAGCACCGCCGGGCCGAGACTGCCCAGTTGAACCGGCGCTGCCAGGCCCAGGCGATTGCCACCGCCATCGCGGACCACGCGCAGGCTGGGCTTGCCTTCGGCCAATGCCGCTTCCAGCAGCGCCAATCGGGCATAGCCAAAGGCGGCCGGGTCGGCGTAGGCGTTGGCCAGATCGGCGGTCAGTACCTCGGCGTGCTCGACGCCGGTCCAGCTCTCGCGGACCGCGAGTGCCGCCGCAGCGGCATCACCGGCCTGCAGCGCCTGCTGCACGCGCTCGTTCTTCAGCTGCTGCTGCAGCTGCTTCAGCTGGCCGGCAGCGGCCTCCTGCAGGCCCTGCACGGCCTGGTCACGTGCGGCTTCCAGCGCCTGGCCGTTGGCCTCCTGCCGCCATTGCTGCACTGCGCTCCATCCGAACCAACCGGCCAGCAGGATCAGCAGCACCCCCAGTAGTGGCGCACTGCGTCCCAACGACCGTCCCCGCTGTCCTTCCCCGATGCCGCTCATCGATGTCCCCTGTCAACGCACCCCGGTATGGCCGAATCCACCCGTTCCCCGCACGCTGTCGGTGAAAGTATCCACCACCTGCAGGCTGACGCGGGCAATCGGCACGATCACCAGCTGCGCGATGCGATCGCCCGGCTCGATGGTGAAGGCCTCGCGGCCACGGTTCCAGACGCTGATCAGCAGCGGGCCCTGGTAATCGGCGTCGATCAGGCCGGTGCCATTGCCGAGCACGATGCCGTGGCGATGGCCCAGCCCCGAGCGCGGCAGGATCACCGCGCACAGGTTCGGGTCGGCAATGTGGATGGCCAGGCCGCTGGGCACCAGCGCGGTGTCACCCGGCTGCAGGGTCAGCGCGGTATCCAGCGCCGCGCGCAGGTCCATGCCGGCGCTGGCTTCGGTGGCGTAGGCCGGCAGCGGCCAGCTGTCGCCGAAGCGCGGATCGAGCAGCTTGACCTGCAGCGGTTGGGAAGTGAAAGCCTGGGTCATGCCTGGAGTCTCCGCGCGATCAGCGCCAGCAGTTGTTCGGCCAGCTCACGCTTGGAGGTGGCCGGGAATACCTGTTCACCGTCCTGCCAGAAGGCCGTGGCGGCATTGTTGTCGCTCTCGAAACCGCCGCCGCTGATGCCGACCTGGTTGGCGATCACCAGGTCCAGGCGCTTGTCGACCAGCTTGCCACGCGCGTATTTCTCCACGTCGTGGGTTTCGGCGGCAAAGCCGACCACCAGCTTCAGCGACTGCGTCTGCGCAGCCACCTCGGCAAGGATGTCCGGCGTGCGCACCAGCTCGATCACCAGCGACTGGCTGTCGGCGGTCTTCTTCAGCTTCTGCGGCGCGACCTGGCGCGGCGTGTAGTCAGACACCGCAGCGGCACCGATATAGATGTCGGCCGGCAGCGACTTCAGCACGGCATCGCGCATCTGCGCGGCCGAGCGCACGTCCACACGCTGCACGCCGAGCGGCGTCGGCAGCTGTACCGGGCCGCTGACCAGCACCACCTGTGCGCCCATCGCGGCGGCGGCCGCGGCCAGGGCAAAGCCCATCTTGCCGCTGCTGCGGTTGCCGACATAGCGCACCGGATCGATGTCTTCATAGGTCGGGCCGGCGCTGATCAACAGGCGCAGGCCCTGCAGCGCGCGGGTTTCCGGCGCGGCAACGGCCGCGGCGCTGCTGCCATTGGCGGCCAGCGCGGCCACGATGTCGCCCGGTTCGGCCAGACGCCCCGGACCGGACTCGCCTTCGGCCAGCGGGCCGTCGACCGGGCCGATCACCTGCGCGCCGCGCTGGCGCAGCAGGGCGATGTTGGCCTGGGTGGCCGGGTGCAGCCACATGCGATGGTTCATCGCCGGGCAGATCGTCAACGGCGCGGTACTGGCCAGGCACAGCGTGCTGACCAGGTCATCGGCATGGCCCTGGGCCAGCCGGGCCAGCAGATCGGCGGTTCCCGGGGCAACCACGATGCGGTCGGCCCAGCGCGCCAGCTCGATGTGGCCCATGGCCTGTTCGGCGGCGCTGTCCCACAGCGTGGTGCGGGTGGGCTGCCCGGACAGGGCCTGGAAACTGAGCGGAGTGACGAACTGCTGGGCACCGGCGGTCATCGCCACCTGCACCTGGGCACCGGCGTCGCGCAGGCGCCGCACCAGTTCCAGGGCCTTGTAGGCCGCGATCCCGCCTCCGACGCACAACAGCAGTTTCTGACCTTCCAGCGCGCGGGCCTGCGCGGGGGAAGCGTTGGGGGAGTCAGCCACCTGGAATTCCTGTGCAAACGAGGGCGCTAGCTTACCCGATGGTCGGTAATGTCCCGGTGCAGGGTGCACATAGCGGACAGCTATCAGTAGATGGAGCGCGCTGCGCCTGACCCTGGGTCAGCCGGGCATCGGTTTCGGACCTTTCCTATACCTCTACGGGTCTGCGCTTTTGCAGAATCAGGCATTGGCTGCCGTCTGCCGTGGCCTGTTCGACCTTCGAGGAGCCTCGTGCATCCACGCATCATCATTGCCGACGACCATCCCGTGGTCCTGCATGGCATCCGTATCGTGCTGCAGACCCACCTGATGGACATCGTCGGCAGTGCACGTGACGGCGCCCAGCTGCTGGAGCTGGTGGACCACCACGACTGCGATGCGGTGCTGACCGACCTGTCGATGCCGGGTGACGGCCCGGACGGTCCAGAGCTGATCGACGCGCTGCGCGTGCGTCACCCCGGGCTGCCGGTGGTGGTGCTGACCGGCGCCCGCCATCCCGGGCTGCTGGACGGACTGCTGCGCGAGGGCATCAGTGGGCTGGTCGACAAATGCGCCGATTTCGCCGAACTGCCGCAGGCACTGAACGCCGCACTGGCCGGGCAGGTCTTCGTCTCCCAGCAGCTGCGCCACCACCTGCAGGCGCGCGACCTGCTGTTTCCACGCGAACCGTCGCCGCTGTCGGCACGCGAACAGGAAGTGCTGGATCTGCTGGCGGCCGGCCTCAGCGTGAATGCCGTCGCCGAGCGTTGCGGGCGCAGCCCGAAGACCATCAGCCGGCAGAAGGCCGAAGCCAAGCGCAAGCTGGGCCTGCAGAACAACCAGGAACTGTTCGACTATCTGCAGACCCGGCGCGGGCTGCAGACCCGGCGCGGGTGAGGCATCGCCCGACCCGGTGCTGCGGTATGCACCGATGGGAGCCGCCACGCAGGCTGGCGATGATGCAGGCATGCCCATCCATGACTGGCCCGAACAGGAACGCCCCCGTGAGAAGCTGATCGCGCGCGGGCCCACGGCACTTTCCGACGCCGAACTGCTGGCCCTGTTTCTCGGCTCCGGGTTCGGTGGCCGCGATGCCGTGCAGACCGCGCGCGACCTGCTGCAGGCGCACGGCCCGTTGCGGGTGCTGCTGGACCGCCCCGCGCGTGAACTGGCCCGCCTGCCCGGGCTCGGCCCGGCGCGCAGCTGTACGCTGGCTGCCGGGCTGGAACTGGCCCACCGCTACCTGGCTGCCGAGCTGGAACACGGCGAAGCGGTCGGCAACAACCCGGCCGCGGTCGGCCGCTATCTGCAGCACCGCCTGCGCGGGCAGGCCCGGGAGATCTTCATGGCCCTGTTCCTGGACAACCGGCACCGCCTGATCGCCTGCGAGGAGCTGTTCCACGGCACCATCAACGCCGCACCGGTCTACCCCCGCGAAGTGGTGCGGCGCGCCCTGCTGCACAACGCGGCGGCGGTGATCCTCAGCCACAACCACCCTTCCGGCGACCCGGAACCCTCCAGCGCCGATACCCGCATCACCGACGAACTGCAGCAGGCACTGGCGATGGTGGACGTGCGCCTGCTGGACCACTTCGTGGTCGGTGAGGGCCGCCCCGTTTCGTTTGCTGAACGAGGCCTGCTGTCGCCGCCCCAGCCCCGCCTGTTCGGCTGAGCGCCCGCCCTCCGGGCGCCATCGGTCGCCCCCACAGGCAGGTTTCGGTCAGCGTGGCCGCTGGTATCTGCGCTAAAATGGGCGATTCCGCCGCTCATTCTCACAGCAGGCCTCGTGAAAAATCTCCTCCGCGCCCTGATCAGCCAAGGCATCGAAGCCTTGCGCGCCAATGGCACCCTGCCCGCCGACTCCCTGCCGCCGGACTTCGTGGTCGAGCGCCCGAAGACCCGTGACCACGGCGACTTCGCCACCAATGCCGCGATGCTGCTGGCCAAGGCCGCGCGCAGCAATCCGCGCGCACTGGCACAGGCGCTGGTCGAGGCACTGCCGCGCAGCGAGGACGTCAGCAAGGTCGAGATCGCCGGCCCCGGCTTCATCAATTTCCACCTGGCGCCGGCCGCGTACCAGCGTGAAGCCGCGTCGGTCATCAAGGAAGCCCACGACTACGGCCGCAACCTGTCCGGCAATGGCCGCACGGTGGGCGTGGAGTACGTGTCGGCCAACCCGACCGGCCCGCTGCATGTCGGCCATGGCCGCGCGGCGGCGATCGGCGACTGCGTGGCGCGTGTGCTCGACGCCAACGGCTGGAACGCCAAGCGTGAGTTCTACTACAACGACGCCGGCGTGCAGATCGAGAACCTGGCGCTGTCCACCCAGGCGCGGATCAAGGGCATCGCGCCGGACCAGGATGGCTGGCCGGAAGGTGGCTACCGCGGTGAATACATCGCCGACGTCGCCCGCGCCTACATGGCCGGCGCCAGCGTCGATCTGGAAGGCAGCACCGTGGTCGGTGCCAAGGACCCGGACGACATGCAGGCGATCCGCCGCTTCGCTGTGGCCTACCTGCGCAACGAGCAGAATCTGGACCTGGCCGCGTTCGGCGTCGACTTCGACATCTATTTCCTGGAAAGCTCGCTGTACGCCGACGGCAAAGTCGCCGAAGCGGTCGCCAAGCTGCAGGCCTCGGGTCATACCTATGAAGAAGGTGGCGCGCTGTGGCTGCGCAGCACCGACTTCGGTGACGACAAGGACCGCGTGATGCGCAAGTCCGACGGCACCTTCACCTACTTCGTGCCGGACGTGGCCTACCACCTGTCCAAGTGGCAGCGCGGCTACGAGCGCGCGATCACCGAGCTCGGCGCCGATCACCATGGTTCGCTGGCACGCGTGCGCGCCGGTCTGCAGGCGATGGAAGTGGGCATCCCGCAGGGCTGGCCGGAGTACGTGCTGCACCAGATGGTCACCGTCATGCGTGGCGGCGAGGAAGTGAAGCTGTCCAAGCGTGCCGGCAGCTACTTCACCCTGCGCGACCTGATCGAGGAGGCCGGCCGCGATGCCACCCGTTGGTTCCTGATCGCGCGCAAGCCCGATTCGCAGCTGACCTTCGACATCGACCTGGCCCGCCAGCAGAGCAACGACAACCCGGTGTTCTACGTGCAGTACGCGCACGCCCGCGTCTGCAGCCTGCTGCGCCAGGCGCAAGAGAAGGGCCTGGTGTACGAACAGGGCAATGGCCTGGCCAACCTCGGCCGCCTGGCCGACGACGCCTCGCTGCTGCTGATGAACGAGATCTCGCGGTACCCGGAAGTGGTGGAGGCGGCCGGCGTGGCGCTGGAACCGCATCTGGTGGCGCAGTACCTGCGTGAATTGGCGCACGCGTTCCACACGTGGTATCACGGGACGCCGGTGCTGGTGGAAGACGCTGCGGATCGCAACGCCAAGCTGACCCTGGCCTGCGCCGCGCGCCAGGTGCTGGCCAACGGCCTCGAACTCCTGGGCGTCAGCGCCCCGGAAAAAATGTAAGCATCAGGAGACGCAGTACACATGGCAGCACGACGCGGCAAAAACCAGGCACGACGCAACAGCAGCAGCCAGGGCACACCCGGATGGGTGTGGCTGGTCGCTGGCGTGGCGATTGCGGCCGTGGTGTTCCTGGCGGCGCCGAACCTGTTCAAGGGCGAAGGCGATGGCTTCCTGCGCGCCGGTCCGCAGCCGAACCCGAACGCGCAGCCTGCCCCGGTCGCTGATGCCGACAGCGATGTCGGCACCCAGCCGGCCGCGCAGCCGGCCACGCCGAAGCCGGCCGAACCGGAAAAGCCGGCCGCCACCCAGTACGACTTCTACACCCTGCTGCCGGGCAAGGAAGTTGAAATGTCCGACGCCGAGCTGGCTGCCAGCGCGCGTGCTGAAGACCAGCGCCGGGCCAAGGCTGAAGCGCAGCGCGCGCAGGCGGCACTGGAAGGCAAGCCGGTTCCGCCGCCAGCGGCTACCGCGCCCGCACCGACGGCAACCGCCAGCGTGGCCAGCACCGCGCCGGTGACCGCCACCAGCCGTCCGCTGCCGGCACCGCTGAGCGAACGACCGGCTGCGGCAACGCCTCCGGCCAGCACGCCGACGGCGTCGACCAGCACCGCCGCCGCCACTCCGGCAGCGCGTGCGGAAACCGCGCCGACCGCGGCCACTACCGCAGGCGCTGCGGCACCGGCTGCCGCCGACAATGCCCGCTACATCCTGCAGGCGGGTGCGTTCGGTGCCTCCGGCGATGCCGAAGCGACCAAGGCCAAGCTGGCGATGATGGGCCTGGCGGCACGCGTGGAATCGGCGCAGATCAACGGCAAGACCGTGTACCGCGTGCGCATGGGACCGTATGGCAGTGCAGGTGAACTGTCTGAAGCCAAGCAGAAGCTGGATGGCACCGGCCTGCAGGCGATGGCGATCAAGGCACAGTGAGTCTGCCGAAGTGAATGAAAAAGCCGGGCACAGCCCGGCTTTCTTTTTGTCTGTGTAGAGTCGAGCTTGCTCGACTGCCGTTCAAAGCAGTCGAGCAAGCTCGACTCTACAAAGGGCGAAGGGCAGTCGAGCAAGCTCGACTCTACAGACGGCGGTCAGCCTTCGCGGGCGACCTGGAAACCGGCGAAGGACTGGCTGACCGGCATCAGTTCCAGGCGATTGATGTTCAGGTGCGGCGGCAGCGTGGCCACCCAGAAAATCTGTTCGGCGATGTCTTCGGCGGTCATCGGGTTGGCGCCGGTGTAGAGCTTGTCCGACGCCGCCTGGTCGCCATGGGTACGCACCACGGTGAACTCGGTTTCGGCCATGCCCGGCTCGATCGTGGTCACGCGCACGCCGGTGCCGTGCAGGTCCGAACGCAGGCCGAGCGAGAACTGGCTGACGAAAGCCTTGGTGCCACCGTAGGCATTGCCGCCCGGGTACGGGTAGACGCCGGCCACCGACGAAATGTTGATGATTGCGCCCTTGCGCTCCACCAGCTGCGGCAGCAGGCGGTGGGTCAGCGTCACCAGCGCGGTGATGTTGGTGTCGATCATCGTGGTCCAGTCCGACAGCTTGGCGCTCTGTGCCGGCGCGGTGCCCTGCGCCAGGCCGGCGTTGTTGACCAGCAGATCGATCTCGCCAAAGGCCGGCGGCAGTGCCAGCAGCGCCGCTTCCATCGCCACCGGATCGCGGATGTCGAAGGCGGCGGCATGCACCACGTCCTTGCCGTAGCGCTCGACCAGCGGCTGCAGGCGTTCGCCGCGGCGGCCGGTGGCGATCACCTTCCAGCCCGCCTGGGCGAAGCGGTGGACGGCGGCGGCGCCGAAGCCGGACGTGGCGCCGGTAATCAGGACAGTGCGGGTCATCAGGCAACTCCAGGGGGAAAAACCAGACCCCCATTCTGGCACCGTCGGCCGGGGGTTGCGTTGCCTGATCGGCCAGATCCGGCCCCACCTGCCGGGGTGGCCGGTACAATTGGGCCCATGATCAACAACGATGTCCTGCGCAGCGTGCGCTACTCCCTGGACCTGGGCGACCACCACGTGGTGACCCTGTGCCAGATGGCCGACCCGGCCTTCGCCGTGGATCCCGAACAGGTGAAGGCCTGGCTGCGCCGCGAGGACGAAGCCGGTTTCGAAGCGATGAGCGACAGCGCGCTGGCGCACTTCCTCGACGGCCTGATCGTGCACCTGCGCGGTCGCGACGAAAGCCAGCCGCAGCGTGCGGTGGAAACCCGCATCGACAACAACCTGGTGCTGAAGAAGCTGCGCGTGGCCTTCCAGCTGCGCGACGTCGATCTGATGGAGATCTTCGCCAGCGCCGGTTTCAACGTCTCCAAGTCGGAAGTGGGCGCCTTGTTCCGCCAGCCCGGGCACACCAACTACCGGCGCTGCCTGGACCAGATGCTGCGCAATTTCCTCAAGGGCCTGAGCCTGCGCCTGCGCGGCTGAGCACGGCCTCGACGAACGCCCGCGCCGCCGGTGTCGGCAGTCGCTGCCAGACCAGGTGCACGCGGCGGGTCGGGGTCGGCTGCAGCGGAATCTGTACCACCCCCTGGAACCCGTCGGCGATCAACGCTGGCACGATGCCAACCGCCAGCCCATGGCGGACGAAGCGCTCGATCAGTTCCATCAGATTGACCTCGAAGCGCACCGTGTGCGGCAGGCCAGCGGCAGCGAAGGCATCGTCGGTCTGCCGCCGCGCACCGGTGCCGCGCGGAAAGTCGACCAGCGCCTCGTCCTGCAGTTCGGTCAATGGCAGCCGCTTGCGGCGGGCCAAGCGGTGCGACGGCGCCAGCACCGCCACCAGGTCTTCTTCCTGCAGCATCTGGTGGCAGACCCCGTCCAGCCCTGCCGACGGCGCCAATCCGACCAGTGCCACGTCCAGCTCTCGCGACTGCACCTGCGCGATCAGGTCCTCGCTCTTGTCGACCCGCAGCTGGAACTCCACCTGCGGGTGCGCCTGCTGGAAGGCCGACAGCATCGCCACCACATCAATGTCGGTCAGCGAGGAGATCTGCCCGATCGCCAGCAGGCCACGCACCTCACCAGTAACGGCGGCCACGTCGGCGCGCAGGTGGCGCAGGCTGGCCAGCACCTGGCGTGCATGCACCAGCAGCGCCTCGCCGGCGGCGGTGGCCCGCACCTGGCGCGGCAGGCGCTCGAACAGCGTTGTGCCCAGTTCCTGCTCAAGATGGGCGATCTGGTGACTGAGCGCGGACTGCACCACGTGGCAGCGCTCGGCGGCGCGGGTGAAGTTGCCCTCCTCGGCCAGGGCGACGGCGAACTCGAGCTGCTTGAGATTCACGCAACCATCTCATTTACAGATGACAGGGATGATGATGATTCATTTCCATCATGACTGCAGCAGGCGGACACTGTGCTCCCCCGCTTCCTGGAATACCGCGTGAGTCCGTCCCTCCCCCCTCTGCACCGCTGGCAGGTGCTGCTGATGTCGGTGGCTACCGGCGTGGCCGTGGCCAGCAACTACTATGCGCAGCCACTGCTGCACACCATCGCCGATGCCTTCGGCGTGCCATTCGGCCAGGTCGGCATGGTGGTCACTGCCGCACAGCTGAGCTATGCCGCCGGACTGATCCTGCTGGTGCCGCTGGGAGACCTGTTCGAACGCCGCCGCCTGATCGTGGTGATGAGCCTGCTGTCGGCAGGCGGGCTGGTGATCAGTGCCTGTGCACCATCGCTGGCCTGGTTGCTGGTGGGCACCGCGATCACCGGCCTGTTCTCGGTGGTGGCGCAGGTACTGGTGCCGTTTGCGGCCACGCTGGCCGCGCCGGAACATCGTGGCCGCGTGGTCGGCACATTGATGAGTGGCCTGCTGCTGGGCATCCTGCTGGCGCGCACCGTGGCCGGCCTGCTTTCCAGCCTGGGCGACTGGCGCCTGGTGTATGCGATCGCCGCCGGCACCCTGGTGCTGACCGCGCTGGCGCTGCAGCGCGGCCTGCCGCGATTCCACCACAGCGCCGGCCTCGGCTATTTCGCATTGCTGCGCTCGATCGGCGTGCTGTTCGTGCAGGAGCCGGTGCTGCGCCAGCGCACCCTGCTGGGCGCCTGCAGCTTCGCCATGTTCGCGATCTTCTGGACGCCGCTGGCATTCCTGCTGGCACAACCGCCCTACGCCTACAGCGATGCCACCATCGGCCTGTTCGGGCTGGTCGGCGCCGCCGGTACACTGGCGGCCGGCCTGGCCGGGCGCATGTCCGATCGTGGCCAGACCGGACGTGCCACCGCCATCGCGCTGGTGCTGTTGCTGCTCTCGTGGCTGCCGTTGGGGCTGTCGGCACACTCGCTGCTGGCGCTGCTGGTCGGCGTGGTGGTGCTGGACCTGGCCGCGCAGCTGCTGCACGTGAGTAACCAGAACCTGATCTATGCACTGCAACCGGCAGCGCGCAACCGCCTCAATGCCGGCTACATGACCGGCTACTTCATCGGCGGTTCGCTGGGTTCGCTGCTGTCGGCGCAGGTCTACCAGCGCTTCGGCTGGACCGGCGTCTGCGTGGCCGGTGCTGCGGTGGCCATGCTGGCCCTGCTGCTGTGGCTGCCCGGCGCGCTGCGCGCGCGCCAGGCTTCGGTGACTGACTAGAAGCTGCCCTGCAGCGCCAGCTCCCAGCGTCCGCCGGCATTGTCCGGAAACAGCCGCTTCGCTGCGTTGTCGGTGTCATGCACGGTGGCGCGCAGCTCCCATGCTGGAGTCAGCGTGGCAATGGCACTGAGCTGACCATGCAGGTAATCAGGCCCCTGTGCGGTGGCCAGCCAATACTGGCCCACCGCCGCTTCGAGGCGGAACCGCTCGTGCAACGGCACCCGCACACCCAGCTGGGCGTAGGTGCCGCGATGGCCGCCCGCCAGCGCGTCGTTGGAATGCGCCAGCTGCAGCCAGGCGCGCTGCTTCCAGGTCACGGTGGTATTGAGCTCGGTCCAGTCCAGCGCGCGGCCGGTGCCCGGGTACACGTAGCGGGTCAGGTTGGCATCCAGTGCCCAGTCCGGTGCCAGTGCACCACTCCAACCGGCCACCAGGTCAAACTCGCTGCGCGCGCCGTTGTCCGGCTTGAACGATACGTTGGACCCCCACACGCTGGCGTACCAGCCCGATGGGATCGAGACCTTCGCACCGGCCTGCACCGCCGGGTCGCCGTCGCTCTGCGAGCTGCCGCGCCACACGTAATCGCTGGTCAATGCGGCACTGCCACTCACCTGCACCTGCGCCTGGGCGGTGCCGATGCCGAGCAGCCCTGCCAGGGCGGCCACCACTGCCGCCATCATCCCCTTGCTGTTCACTGCACTGTGTTCCTCGTCGAAGGCGGTCACGCCGCCGGGACCGCAGTGTCGAGGCGGTGGCCGTAACGGATCGAGGGTGCTGCCGGGCCCGTGGCGCAAATTCGGCGTAAATCCCGCGGACCGGGGCCACATGCCAGCAGCGCGGTATCATGGCGCCCTGTTTCCAGGAACCAACCGCGTGGACGCCATCCTGACTCCGGTATCGATCGGCGAGCTGATCGACAAGATCACCATTCTCGAGATCAAGGCCGAGCGCATCGACGATGCCGCCAAGCTGAGCAACGTGCGCACCGAGCTGGACGGCCTGCTGCCGTTGCTGCAGCTGCAGCTGCAGGCTCAGCCGGCGCTGGCCGTGCTGAAGCAGCAGCTGAAGGCGATCAACGAGCGCATGTGGGACATCCAGGACCAGCTGCGCGACAAGGAAGCGGCCCAGGTGTTCGACGATGCCTTCATCCAGTTGGCGCGTGGTGTCTATGGCACCAATGGCGAGCGCGTGCAGGTGAAGAACGAGATCAACCGCGTGGCCGGTTCGGCCCTGGTGGAAGAAAAGCAGTACCAGGGCGAGTAACGCCACCTCAGTCAGCGTCGATCAGATGGCGGAAGCGGAACAGCTCGCCATCGTTGCGGATGCCCAGCTTGCGGTACGCCGCTCGCTTCTGCGTGCTGATGGTGCTGGCTGCACGCCCACTGCGGCGTGCCATCTCGCCGGTGCTGCAACCACGCAGCACCCACTGCAGGACGGTGCGCTCGCGGGTACTCAACCGTGGTGAACGCATGGACTGCTGGCGCTGCCGACGGGACTGGTTCAACTGTGCACGCAGCTCCGGCGGCACGAAGCGCCCGCCACGGGCAACCACGCTCACTGCCCGCAGCAGCATCTGCGGCGCGCAGGCCTTGGACAGGAATCCGCGCGCACCGGCCTGCAGGGCCAAGGACACGACACCCGCGTTGCAGTGTGCGGACAGCACCAGGATCGGCACTGCCGGCCAGTGGCGTGATAGGTGCCGCAGCAGTTCCAGGCCTTCGCCGCTGTCACCGATCGGCAAGGCGTCGACCAGCAGCAGATCGATCGCAGCCGCCTGCTGCTGCAGGCGCTGCAGCAGATCACCGCTGCGGCCGTAGCTTCCATCCACCTGCAGGCCCGCCTGCCGGGCCAGGACTTCCTGCACGCCATGCCGCAACAGCGGGTGTGGATCCAGCAGCAAGAGGCGGCAGGGAGAATCGCGGGGCGACGGAAACGTGGGCATCGTTGCATTCCTGCAGAACAGGCCACTCACCCTAGGGCGCAGCCGACGCCTGCGGAATCCAATTCGTTGCAATGCCGCCCTTCCGCCGCGACACGGTCAGGTAGCGTTTGCCCAGCCGGAAACGCAACAGGCCCGGCATGGGCCGGGCCTGTCGAGGCATCTTCGGCGCGCAGGCGCGCCGAGGAAGCAATTACCAGCTGAAGCGCGGGCCGACGGTGTATTCCTTGTCGCCGTCGCGGTTCATCTTCAGCTCGCCATTCAGGCCCCAGTTCTGGTTCAGCTTGACCTGACCACCCAGGCGGCCGTACCACTGGCCTTCCGGATTGATGCCGTGCTTCTTCGAGAAATCTTCGTAGCCGACCATGCCGTAGACTTCGGCGTGGGCACCGAAGGCGGTGCGGATACCGGCTTCAGCGCTGTAGCCATTGAAGTCCAGGCCGTGCTTCTGGTCGCGCTTCTGGTAAGCAACGCGGGCAACGAAGTCGGTGGTCGGGGCGATTTCAACGTTGTAGCCGGCGCCGATCTTCCACTGGTCCAGCTTGATGTTGGTGTGGTCGATTTCCTGGCGGCTGTACTCACCGAAAGCGTGGAAGTTCGGCAGGAAGCCGTACGAACCCTTCACGCCCCAGCCGTCGGCCTTGAACGCGTCGATGTCGGTCTTGGCGTAGTCGGCTTCGGCGTAGTTGTACGACAGGTTCTCAGCAGCCGAGGCGGTGAACGGCAGGGCAGCGGCCAGGGCCAGAGCAATCAGCGAATTCTTCATGGGGGTACACCTTTACTTTCTTATGGTGTGCAGCAGCGCCAGGGCGCCATCGCATCGGGAATGTAAATTCTCCGTTATTCGCCACAACGCTCCCTGAAAACAGCGGTCTTCGCATTGCTGAATTTTTTGCCTTGATTCAGGCTGTCTCTGGCATACGCGCGCGGCGCGCGTGCATTTGTGATTCGTCGTCGATTGCAACAGGAGGTTGCCTTGTACGTTTCCGATCCGCCGCTGGTGCCTGTTCGCGCCGCGCTCCTGGCATGCGCTGCCCTGTTTCCGACCCACGCTGCGCACGCACTGCAGGCCGCTGACTACCAGCGCGCCGAACGCGTGCATGACAGTCACCTTCGCGGTGCGCTGCGCAATGCTTCGGTGCTGCCCCACTGGCTGGCCGATGGGCGCTTCTGGTACGAACGCGAAACCACGCAGGGCCGGCGCCAGGCGGTACTGGTCGATCCAGTCCAGGCCACACGCCAGATCCTGTTCGAACCCGATGCGCTGGACGCTGCGGTTGCACCTCTCGGTGCCAGCGGACCACGCCTGCGCTTGAGCAGTATGCAGGTACTGGATGAAGGCCTGCGCCTGCAGTTCAACGGCGAGGCGGCGATCAGCTGTCAATGGCCACGCCTGCAGTGCGTGCGTTCGCAGGATGCAGCGCCAGCGACCGATGCACTGCCATCGCCCGGCGGTGATGCCTGGCTGCAGGTACGCGATCACAACCTGTGGCTGCAGTCGCCCGGAATGGCAGCACGAGCGCTGACCAGCGGCGGTGAACCCAATCATGGCTTTGGCGTGCTGCCGGACTTCACCCTGCGCGGCATTCCACGCCGCCAGGGCCGGATGCCGACGCGGCCGTTCGCGGTCGGCTGGTCACCGGATGGCCGCTACGTGGCCGGCATCCGCTACGACGAACGCGCGCTGCAGGACTACCCCTATCTGGAAAGCAGCCCGGCCAACAGCGCGCGGCCGCGCGTGCATACGGTGAAGCTGGGGCTGCTGGGTGACACCCGGCAGGTGCGCGACAGCCTGTATGTGGTCGACACCCGCAACGGCCAGCAGCATGACATCGCCTTGCCGGAAGGCTGGAACACCCTCAGCGAAGCCGGCGTACTCGGCTGGGACGGCGACCGGTTGTATGCCGTGATCGCGCACTTCGGCGCACCGCGCAGGCTGCGTCTGCTGGAGATCGATGCCAACAACGGTGCGTTGCGCACGGTTCTGGAAGAAGCCAGCGACACCCGCCTGCAGCTCAACGTGTATTCCTACAACCGGCCAGCGGTGGCCATCCTGCCCGGCCAGGACACGGCGGTGTGGTTCTCGCAGCGCGATGGCTGGGGCCATCTGTACCGGGTCCGCCTGTCCGACGGCAAGGTGCTGCGCCAGCTCACCCGCGGCCAATGGGCGGTGCGCGACCTGCTGGGCGTGGACGCTGCGGGTGGCTGGGCGTACTTCAGCGCCGGCGGCGTCGACGGTGGCGACCCCTACGTACGCGGCCTGTACCGTGTATCGCTGCAGGGGGGACCGGTCCAGCGCCTGGCCGCCGATGGCAACGACCATCTGGCCGATGCCGGCACCGGCGCGTTGTTCGGCGGGCGCGCCCCCCAGGCGCTGTCGCCTGGCGGTGGCTATCTGGTGGATACCGTTTCCCGTCTCGACCAGCCACCACGCACCGTGCTGCGGGCCAGCGATGACGGCCGTGAAGTGATGGTGCTGGAAACAGCGGATGACGGCGCGATCGCTGCTGCCGGCTGGCGCCCACCACGGCGCGAACGGCTGCTGGCCGCCGATGGGCGAACGCCGATCTTCGCCACCGTCTACCTGCCCCGCGACTATCGCGATGACGGCAGCTTTCCGGTGATCGACGCGATGTACGGTGGCTCCTTCGTCAGCAATGCGCCGGTGACCTACGCCGAGGCGGTGTCCGCCTTGAATCCGGTGTCACGCGCCAGCCTGGCCGAACTGGGCTTCGTGGTGGTCAGCATCGACGCGCGCGGCACCGGTGGCCGCGACAAGGCGTTCCATGACAGCAGCTTCCTGCACGGGGCAGATGTGCAGCTGGATGACCATGTGGCTGCGCTGCGCCAGCTGGGCGAACGCTACCGGGGCATCGACCTGCAGCGGGTCGGCATCTACGGGCATTCGTTCGGTGGTTACAGTGCAGCGCGCGCCCTGCTGCGCTATCCGGCGTTCTACAAGGTGGGCGTGGCCTCGGCCGGCAGCCACAATTTCCAGGGCATGTACGGCGGTGCATTGCACGGCATGGACCGGCTGTTCGGTGGCGTGCTGCCGCCAACACCCCTGGCCGATGGCGTGCCGGCGCCCTTTGCCGGACTCGACAATGCAGCGTTGGCCGGCAACCTGCGTGGGCATCTGATGCTGGTCTATGGCGAACTGGACGAGAACGCGCCGCCGGCGCTGACCCTGCAGCTGGCCGCCGCCCTGAACAAGGCCCAGCGCAGCTACGACCTGCTGTACCTGGCCCGGCAGGACCACGAACTGTTCCGCAACGACGCCACCTACACGCATCGCATGTGGGACTACTTCGTGCGCCACCTGGCCGGCCAGCAGCCACCGGAGACGGTGCTGGCGCCGCTGCCCGGTGGGCCGGGCTGAACAGGCGCACACAGGATGTCGATCCACGGCGCCCTGGTTCGTCGGGTACTTGAAGGCCGTGCATGCGGCACGGTCCATCCGGAGGCAGGCAATGAGCTACATCGATGGTTTCGTCCTGGCGGTGCCCACCGCCAACAAGGAGAAGTTCCTCGCCCATGCACGCACAGGGGATCCCGTTTTCATCGAATACGGCGCGCTGCGCGTGGTCGAGTGCTGGGGTGACGACGTACCGCACGGCAAGACCACCGACTTCTTCGGCGCGGTGAAAGCCACGCCGGATGAGACGGTCGTGTTTTCCTGGATCGAATGGCCAGACAAGCCGACCCGCGACGCCGGCATGAAGAAGATGATGGAAGACCCGCGGTTTGATCCGGCGACGAATCCGATGCCGTTCGACGGCGCGCGGATGATCTACGGTGGGTTCGTGCCGCTCTACGAGCTGACGCGCTGAATCCGGCGGACGTGCTCAGCGCGCGTCCGTGTCATCGCTGGCAGACGCATGGCCGGCGCCCAGTGCGGCGCCGGCGCCGAGGCCCACACCGCCCATGCCGGCCCCCATTCCGCCACCACCACCACCACCCGCACGACCGCCCTTGGCATCGCCATCGTTGCGGTCCTTGCCACCGCCGCTGGCAACGGGCCGGGTCGGCCCCTGCGGCGGTATCTGCAGTCCGGCCGGAATCGGCGCCAGGTCCAAGGCGTCGCGCACGAAGTCGCGCAGCGAGACCACCAGTTCGTGGAGGTGCACCGGCCGCCCCTGTGCCAGTTCGTTGGCCGCACGCGCGGCCAGCCGCACCTGCTCGTCGGTGCCCAGCAACAGGATGTCCGACAGTGCCGCTTCAACCGCATCGCGGATGCGGCGCGCGCGATCCGAGCGGGGTTCGGCGATGCCTTCGGCATTTTCGCGCTGGCGCAGGTCACGGCGATGGCTGGGATCCACGCCCAGTTCGCCAGTGAACGACCCGCCCAGGGTCTTGTAGGCCGCCATCAGCGTGCGTAGCCGTTCGTTGATCTGCCGGTTCTCGCGTTCGCGGCGCTGCTGCAGGGTCTGCATCACCAGCAGGCGGATGCCCACGCCCAGCAGGGTGATCAGGACCAGGCCGGCCAACGTGGACAGCACGCCCTGCCAGGAACTGAAGTCGATACCACGCATGCCCGGGGCTCCTGCAGGAAGAACCTGCATCTTGCCCCAGACCGTGCCCCAGAAACGCGAAAGGCCCCACCACCCGTTGGGTGGCAGGGCCTTCGGTCACGGCGCGATTACTTGCGCTTGGCGACCTTGCGCACGGCCTTCTTGGCCGGAGCCTTCTTGGCGGCGACCTTCTTCAGCGGCGCAGCCTTCTTGGCGACCGTCTTGCGGGTGGCGGCAACCTTCTTGCCCACCGCCTTCTTGGCAACGGCGGTCTTCTTGCCGACAACCTTCTTGGCAGCAGCGGTCTTCTTGCCGACGGCCTTCTTGGCGACAGCAGCCTTCTTGCCGACAACCTTCTTGGCGGCCGCGGTCTTCCTGGTGGCAACCTTCTTGGTAGCGGCAACCTTCTTGCCGACAACCTTCTTCGCAGCCACGGCCTTCTTGCCAGCGACCTTCTTGGCGGCGACGGTCTTCTTGGCCACGGCCTTCTTGGCGGTGGCGACCTTCTTGCCGACAACCTTCTTGGCGGCCGCGGTCTTCTTGGCAACGGTCTTCTTCGCGACGGCGGCCTTCTTGGTGGCAGCCTTCTTCACGGTAGCGACCTTCTTGCCAGCAGCCTTGGTGGTCTTCTTGGCAGCGGCGGCCTTCTTGGTCACGGCCTTGCCTGCAGCCGCCTTCTTCTTGGCCACTTCCTTCTTCAGGGCAGCGGCTTCGGCCTTGGCGTTCTTCTTGGCGGCTTCCAGCTTCTTCTTGGCGTTGGCAACAGTCTTGCCGACCGACTTGGCAGCCTTCTCGGCCTTCTTGGCAACGGTCTTCTCGACCTTCGCCACGGCCTTCTTGGCCTTGGCAACGCGGGTGCCGGCAGCCTTGGTGGCGCGCTTGACGGTCTTCTTGACCGACTTCACTGCGTCTTCGGCAGCGTGGGCGATGGTCTCGCCAACGTTGGTGGCGGTTTCTTTGACGTTCTCGACGGCGTCGGTCACGACCGACACACCATTACCGTTGCTCATGTTGCCCTCCTGCGGGCCTTAAGTATCAAAACGGGGCGATGCTATACCGACATTGACGATCGTGGAACGGGGCGTGCGCCCGCAATCGCATCTGCTGCGACGGCAATGGTGTAGCCCAGCACCCTCTGGAGCACAGCGGGTTGACAGGAAACCCCTTTTTTTCAGTGCTGCGCCGCACGGTGCGGGTAGCGGCAGGTGCTGCCTGCGCGCACCTGCCCGAGTGCTGCGAAAGGCATGCGATATGGCGCATCGCGGCACCAGGATGCGCAGAACTGCGCAAGTATCGGCCTGTATCCACACGCGCTTCGGCAGACGTCGGCACATTGCGAAGCACGCCCGACGTTGTCGCCACCGCCCCACAGATGGCGACGCCGACCCGCGTTCCGGGCGCCCGGTTTTCATGGCGCATTTATCCAGATCGCGACACACTCATTCAGCTTGTTTTACCGTAGGGCCGAACCGCCCCCACCCACGCCAGCGAACCGACTCCCATGCGACCGCTTCCCACCCTGCTCACGCTCGCAATCGCCGCCGCCTTCGGTGGCTTCGTTGCCACCGGCATCAATGCCCACCTGGACAACCGTGCCGACGCCGCGCCGCTGCCTGCGGTACTGCCGACCACGGCGGCATTGCCGGCCTCGGTGGCCGGACAGGCGGTGCCGTCGCTGGCACCGATGCTGGAGAAGGCGATGCCGGCCGTGGTCAGCGTCAACACCAAGCAGGTGGTGCGCGTGCGCAACCCCTTCTTCAACGACCCGTTCTTCCGCCGCCTGTTCCCGGACATCCCGCAGGAACGCATCAACGAATCGCTGGGCTCGGGCGTGATCATCGACGCCAAGGAGGGCCTGGTGCTGACCAACCACCACGTCATCGACAACGCCGATGACGTGCAGGTGACACTGGCCGACGGGCGCACGGTCAAGGCCGAGTTCCTCGGTTCGGACCGCGATACCGACATCGCGCTGATCCGCATCCCGGCGCAGAACCTGACCGACATCAAGCTCGGCAACAGCGACCAGCTTCGGGTCGGTGACTTCGTGGTGGCCATCGGCAACCCGTTCGGCTTCAGCCAGACGGTCACCTCCGGCATCGTCTCGGCGGTGGGCCGCAGCGGCATCCGCGGGCTGGGCTACCAGAACTTCATCCAGACCGATGCGTCGATCAACCCGGGCAACTCCGGTGGCGCGCTGGTCGACCTGCAGGGCCAGCTGGTCGGCATCAATACCGCCAGCTTCAACCCGCAGGGCAGCATGGCCGGCAACATCGGCCTGGGCCTGGCGATCCCCTCCAACCTGGCGCGCAGCGTGGTCGACCAGCTGGTCAAGCACGGCGTAGTGGTGCGCGGCACGCTGGGCGTGGAGAGCCAGAACCTGACCGCGCAGATCGCGCAGGGCCTGGGCCTGGGCGAAAGCCGTGGCGCACTGATCACCCGCGTGCTGGCCGGTTCGGCCGCTGCGACCGCCGGCCTGAAGCCGGGCGACGTGGTGGTCTCGGCCAACGGCCAGCGCGTGGACAGCGCCGAAGCCCTGCACAACGTGGAAGGCCTGGCGGCGGTCGGCAGCACGCTGACGCTGGACGTGCGCCGCGAGGGCAAGCCGCTGCAGATCAAGGCAACCTTGAAGGAACAGGCGCGCGCGGTCACCGGCGAGAGCCTGGACCCGCGCCTGACCGGGGCCACCTTCGTCGACCTGCCCGAGTCGCTGCGCCAGTCCGGTGTCGGTGGCGTGCTGGTCAGCGAGGTCAAGCGCGGCAGCCGCGCGGCCACCAACGGCCTGCAGCAGGGCGACATCATCACCGATGCCACCGTGGGCGAATTCGCCGACCTGGCCAGCTGGCGCGCCAACTTCCAGCAGCGCCCGCCGACCCTGGTGATACGCGTGCTGCGCAACAATGGCCAGCAGCAGGGCCAGCTCGTGATGCGCTGATCGCCCTGCCGTAACACCCCCTATACCCCGGCAATGCTATTGCTGTCAGTCCAGGTCGGCACCGCCGACTCCCGTTCCCCCATCGCAACAGGAGTGATTCGATGAGCCCCACCAATACCGAGAACCTGAAGGAACACCTGGGTGAAGCCGGTTCCCACCTGAAGCAGGCCGCGTCGGCCGCCGGCGGTGCGATCAAGGGTGCAACCGGCGCAGCCGGCGACGAACTGCGCATCGGCAAGGCCAACGTCAAGGCTGAACTGTCCGACAGCGCGCTGTCCGGCCTGGCCGCCGCCGAGTTTGGTGGTGCAGCCGCCAAGGAACAGGTCGACGCGCTGATGGACAAGGGCAAGGACCTGATCGACAGCGCCGCTGAGCTGATCCGT
This sequence comes from Stenotrophomonas sp. GD04054, assembly GCF_029836955.1. Lineage (NCBI taxonomy): Bacteria > Pseudomonadati > Pseudomonadota > Gammaproteobacteria > Lysobacterales > Lysobacteraceae > Stenotrophomonas > Stenotrophomonas sp. GD04054. Next base: position 22,100 of record NZ_JAOECR010000025.1, read on the forward strand.
GAACGTCCGCTGGCCTCGTTCGGTGTCGCCTTCGCTGCCGGCTGGATCATCGCCAAGCTGGCCCGCGGCAGCAGCGACAAGTAAGCCGCGGCGTGAGCGAAGACAACGCGCAAGCGCCTGATCCGGCGGCTACCCCGCCGCTGGATGAGAGCATCCGCCAGGTCGGCGCGGCCGGTCGTGCCGCTGCCGATTCTGCCAAGCACACGCTGCGCTCGCTGCGCCGGTTGGCCTCGGCCGACTTCGCGCTGGCGCGTAGTGCATTCGGTCGCGCGCTGGCCTGGGCCGGCGTGGCGATCGTGTTCGGTGCCTCGGCCTGGCTGCTGATGGCCGCCACCCTCATCGCCCTGCTGCAGAGCTGGGGCCTGAGCTGGCTGCAGGCGCTGCTGATCACCTCGCTGCTGAGCCTGGCCGTCACCGGTTATGCGATCTGGCGGGTGTCCTACTTCTTCCACCACACCGGCATGCACGCTACCCGGCGCCAGCTGTCACGCCTGGGCCTGTTCGACGAACCAAGCGAAGACGATCCCGATGCCGAGGTGCAGCTGCCCGAGGGCAAGCCATGAAGTTCGGCGCGCTGCAACGGCGGGTGAAACGCTGCGAACAGGTGGTGACCGTGCGCCTGGGCGAAACCCAGGACCACTGGTCCACGCTCAGCGACGTCTGGCGAAAGGGCTGGTCGCCGCTGCGCATCGTGGTGGTCGGCCTGGCCGGTGGCTTCATCGCCGGCAAGCTGGAAGTGCCGAGCAAGGTCAACGGTGCCCGCTGGCTGCAGATGGTGGGTTCGGTCTCGAACCTGTTCGCCAGTGCACAGGCGGCGTTCGCCACGGCGATGGCGGCGCAGGCCGCAGCCACTGCCGACGACGCGGCTGAGGAAGCCGACGAAGCCAGCGAACAGGCACAGGCGGCGGCCTCCGCTGCCGAGCCACGGCCGGCACCGGCTCCACGTTCCGTGCCGGAGCCAGAACCGGAACCGGACCTGCGCGGACCGCGTCCGGCCGAAGCGGCTACCGAGCTGTCCGAACGTTGATCCATGGAATCCGCCGCGCCGATCGCGGCCGGCGGATAATGCGCTCCCCTTCCCGGTTGGTGCGTCGATGAGCGAGTCCCTCCTGTCCCCGTCACCGGCCGGCCCTGAACAGCCCGACGCCCCGTTGCCGCCACCGTCGCGTCCACGCGGACCGATGTCGCTGGTGGTGCTGGCGACCCTGGCTGTGGGCTACACGCTGTGGGCGGCACAGGACATCATCCTGCCGGTGCTGCTGGCGATGTTCTTCGCACTGGTCGGCAATCCGATCCTGCGCCTGCTGCAGAAGCTGTGGATTCCGCGTGCGCTGGGCGCTCTGCTGATCCTCGGCGCGGGCCTGGGCGTGACCGGTTCGCTGGCGGTGCAGTTGATCGGCCCGGCAATGGAATGGGCACAGGAAGCACCGCAGCAGCTGCGCAAGATCGCCCGCCAGGTGCAGGACCTGACCAAGCCGGTGCAGCAGGCCAACCAGGCTGCGGAGAACTTCGCCCGTGTTGCCGGTGGCGACAGCAACCGCAAGGTGCAGGTGATCCGCGCCCAGCTCGATGACCCGTACCGCATGTTGACCCGTGCGCCGCGGCTGGCCGCCTCGGTGCTGGCGGTGGTGCTGCTGACCCTGTTCTTCATGATCTACGGGCAGAGCCTGCAACGCGCGGCGATCGCCCTGTTCCCGAACCGCCAGCAGCAGCGCTTCACCAGTGACATCCTGCGTTCGATCGAGCGCGAGGTGTCGCGCTATGTGCTGACCATCAGCGTGATCAACACCTTGGTCGGGCTGGTGTTCGCCGGCGTACTGATGCTGCTCGGCATCGGCCTGCAGGAAGCGTTGCTGTGGGGCACGGTGGCTGCACTGCTGAATTTCGCCCCCTACGTGGGCCCGCTGATCGGCGTGGCATTGATGCTGCTGATGGGCTTCGTGGAATTCCGCGACCCGCTGCAGGCCCTGCTGCCAGCCGCCGCCTACCTGGGCCTGCACACCCTGGAAGGGCAGATGGTGACCCCGATCGTGCTGGGCCGTCGCATGAAACTGTCGCCACTGGTGCTGATCCTTGCGCTGATGGTGTTCGGCTGGGCCTGGGGCATGATCGGGCTGCTGCTGGCGGTGCCGCTGCTGGTCTGCATCAAGCTGGTGCTGGCACGGCTGGACGGCATGCAGGGCTGGGCGCGTCTGCTGGAATGAAAGCCCGCGCGGGCAGGGGTAGAATGGCGGGGTGAATTTCCCCGTCCAAGCCATCACCCTCGACCTTGACGACACGCTGTGGCCGTTCGCTCCGATCGGCGCCCGCATCGACCTGGTCCTGCACGAGTGGATGCGTGAGCACAGCCCCGCCACGGCCGAGATGTATCCGGTGGCGGCGATGCGCGAACTGCGCGAGCGCCTGTACCACGCCCATCCGCACCTCCATCACGACCTGAGCGCACTGCGCCGGCTGACCCTGCACGAAGCGTTGCACACCAGTGGTGCCAGCCTGGATCTGCTGGAGCCGGCGTATGACGTGTTCTTCGCCGCGCGCAACCAGGTCGAGTGCTACCCCGATGCGATCGACGCACTGGCGCGGATTGCCGCGCGGGTGCCGGTGGCGGCGCTGAGCAACGGCAATGCCGATCTGGAGCGGATCGGCCTGGCCCATCATTTCGCCTTCCAGCTGGGCGCGCGCGAACACGGCGCGGCCAAGCCGGAGGCGAGCATCTTCCACGCCGCCTGCGCCCGCCTGGGTGTTGCGCCGGCACAGGTACTGCACGTCGGCGACCACGCCGAAATGGACGTGGCCGGGGCGATCGCCGCCGGCCTGCGCGGCTGCTGGATCAACCGCGAAGCAGCCACCTGGACCCATCCGCAGCTGCAGCCGGACCTGCAGTTCGACACCCTCACCGGCCTGGCCGACTGGTTGGATGCCAACCTCGACGCTGCCGCACCCCGGAGTACCTGACGCATGAGCGAGATCACTGGTTTCACTGCCGACACCGCCGCAGCACTGCCGCTGTACGTGCTGGACCGCGAGCAGTTCGCGTCCTGGAAGGACGGCCAGCCGGCCGCCACCCAGGCATGGCTGGCGTCGCAGGGCTTCACCGCCGGTGCCTTCACCACGGCGTTGCTGCCCGGCGCCGATGGCCTGGCCGGTGCGGTGATCGGCGTGGGTGATCGTGGCGATGCCTACAGCTACTCGCATGCTCCGCATGCCCTGCCGGAAGGCAGCGTGTGGCAGCTGGCCAGCGAACTGCCGGCCGCCGAACAGGCGCTGCTGCAGCTGGGCTGGGGCCTGGGCAGCTACCGCTTCGATCGCTACCGCAAGCGCCACCGTGCACCGGCACGCCTGGTGGCTGAGCCGACCGGCGAAGTGGCCGACCTGATCGCCGCCAGCCTGCGCGTGCGCGACTGGGTCAACACCCCGACCGAAGACATGGGTCCGCAGCAGCTGGAAGACGCCGCGCGCGCGCTGGCCGATGCGCACGGTGCGCAGGTCGAGGCGATCACCGGCGATGAACTGCTGAAGCAGAACTTCCCGGCCATCCATGCCGTCGGCCGCGCCTCGCACCGCGCACCGCGCCTGGTCGTGCTGCGCTGGGGCAAGGACACCGATCCGGCGCTGGTGCTGGTCGGCAAGGGCGTGTGCTTCGATACCGGCGGCCTGGACATCAAGCCCGCCGACGGCATGCGCAACATGAAGAAGGACATGGGCGGTGCCGCGCATGCACTGGCCCTGGCAGGCCTGGTGATGGCGCGCGGCCTGCCGGTGCGCCTGACCCTGCTGGTGCCGGCGGTGGAAAACGCGATCGGCCCCGATGCCTTCCGCCCGGGCGAAGTGATCGCCACCCGCAAGGGCCTGAGCGTGGAGATCGACAACACCGACGCCGAAGGCCGCGTGATCCTGTGCGATGCGCTGACCTTCGCCAGCGAACAGAAGCCGGACCTGGTGCTGGACTTCGCCACCCTTACCGGCGCTGCGCGCATCGCGCTGGGCCCGGACCTGCCGGCGCTCTTCAGCAACGACGACAGCGTGGCGCAGCAGTGGCTGCAGGCCGGCGACGCGACCCGCGACCCGGTCTGGCGCATGCCGCTGTGGCGCCCCTACCTGCGTTACCTGAGCAGCGGCATCGCCGACCTGGCCAACGCCGGCTCGCGCATGGCCGGCTCGGTCACCGCCGCGCTGTACCTGGAACGCTTCCTGGAAGACGGCCAGCGCTGGGCACATCTGGACGTGTATGCCTGGAACGACGGCGAACGCCCGGGCCGGCCGGCTGGCGGCGAAGCGCTGGCGCTGCGCTCGGCGTGGGCGATGCTGAAGCAGCGCTACAGCTGATCGGGTGGGTGCCGACCTTGGTCGGCACGCCGTCCCCGGCAAACTTGACGAAAAATTGAATACCGGGCCTGGAAGGGTTCTGCGAGGATGTGTGGGTCGACCACCCACACGCTCCGTGAAGGCAGGACTCCGACCATGTCGCTCTTCCGCTACACCCGCGCCGGCCAGACACCGGGCGCGCCGCGCAAGCATTCCCCCCTGCTCTGGATCGCACTGATCGCACTCATTCTGGGTGCGGTGGCGCTGGCCTTCGCCTGGTTGGCCGGCTGGATTGGCGGCCGCCTGACCGCGCAGCGCTTCACCGACACCATCGAGGCCACCGGCCCGGCACATCCGGGCTTCCGCCGTGCGCACAGCAAGGGCGTGTGTGTAAGCGGTTGGTTCGAACCCAGTGCGCAGGCCCCCACCCTGTCCAGCGCCCGCGTGTTCTCGCAGCGCCGCGTGCCGGTGATGGGTCGCCTGTCGATCGGCGGCGGCGACCCCTACGGCGCCGACAACACCGCACGCGTACGCAGCCTCGCGGTACAGATGGTCAGCGATGATGGCCAGGAATGGCGCATGGCGATGAACAGCTTCCCGTTCTTCGCCGTGCCCAACGCCGAGGCGTTCTACGCGCAGACGCGCGCCTCCATCCCGGACCCGGCCACCGGCAAGCCCGACCCGCAGAAAATGGCCGCGGTGCTGGCGAAATACCCCAGTGCACAAGCGTTCCAGCAGTGGGCCAAGACCGCGCCGTGGACCAGCAGCTGGGCCGACACCACCTTCAACAGCGTCAACAGCTTCTGGTTCACCAACGCGCAGGGCCAGAAACGCGCGGTGCGCTGGCGCTGGCAGCCGCAGGCGCCGGTGGTGGAGATGGATGCGGAAACCCGCAAGAACGCCAGCGTCGATTTCCTCAGCCAGGAACTGCAGCAGCGCCTGGCCAGCGGCCCGGTGCGCTGGAACCTGGTCGTGACCACCGCCGAGCCCGGCGATGCCATCGATGATCCGTCGGTACCGTGGCCCGAATCGCGTGATCAGGTGGTGGCCGGCGTGCTCAGCCTGGACCGCCTGCAGTCGCAGGAAGAAGGCGCGTGCGGCCAGATCAACTTCGATCCGCTGATCCTGCCCAGTGGCGTGCGTGGCAGTGACGATCCGATCCTGGCCGCCCGCTCGGCGGTGTATTCGCAGTCCTTCAACCGCCGCGAACGCGAACGCGCCACCGGCAACGTCGAGCAACCGAAGGAGGCCGCACGATGAGCACCGGCAACGGCCACTTCAACCTGCTCGCGCGCGTGCTGCACTGGTCCATGGCGCTGATGATCATCGCCATGCTGTTCATCGGCGTGACCATGGTCGCCTCGCTGCACCTGCGGCCGATGCTGATCGATCTGCATCGCCCGTTGGGCATCGCCATCGGCGTACTGGTGCTGCTACGCCTGTACAACCGGCTGCGCCATCGCCCGCCACCGCTGCCGGCGGATCTGCCGGTATGGCAGGTGATGGCGGCCAAAGCCTCGCACTGGATGCTGTATGCACTGATGCTGGCGATGCCACTGATCGGCTGGGCGATGCTCTCGGCCGGCGGTTACCCGATCGTGCTGTGGGGCGGCCTGCACCTGCCGCCGATCGTGCCGCACACCCCGGCGCTGTATGCCGCGTTGCGTAACGCGCACAGCCTGCTGGCCTATGTGTTGTTCGCCACGGTGCTGATGCATGTGGGTGCGGCGCTGTTCCACCTGTGGGTGCGGCGCGATGGCGTGTTCCAGGCGATGGCGCGCGGGAAGGATTGAGCGGGTTCGCCGGGAGTTCCCGGCGGATCTTTTCCGCGACTGCGGAGGGGTGTCACTTTCTTTGCGCGCAAAGAAAGTAACCAAAGAAACGCTCCGCCGGCCGCGAGCCGGCGTGCTTCGCACGCCGGTGCCCTGCGCTCCTCGGTCCGTCGAGGGACGGCGCGGGAACTCGCTGCGCTCAGACACCCGCACCTCTTCGCCCTCGCCGGACCTCCGGTGCTCGGCTCGCTTGAAGGCGGACTGGAAGGTCAAGATCAAGAGCAACAGCATCCACGCATGGCGTGGATCTACTGGGTGCAGCTGTGGCTTTTGACGTTGGGTCCGCCTTCTAGCGAGCCGAGCATCGCAGGGGAATCAGGGGCGTAGAGGCGCCGGTGTTTGAGCGAAGCGAGTTCGGCGCCGTCCCCTGATTCCCCGAGAAGCGCAGGGCACCGGTGCGTAGCACCGGCTCGCGCTCTGGCGGCGTGTTTCTTTGGTTACTTTCTTTGCACGAGCAAAGAAAGTGACACCCACCCGCGGTCGCGGAAACGACATCATTGGGAACAGCAGGCCGCCCCTACAACCACCCCTTCTGCCGCGCCAGCCGATACGCCTCAATCCGATTGGCCACGCCCAGCTTGCCGATGCACTCGGACAGGTAGTTGCGCACCGTACCGTGCGACAACCCCAGCTGCTCGGCGATCTCACTGGCGGTGCGGCCCTCGCCCGCCAGCCGCAGCACGCGGCGTTCGCGGTCGGTCAGCGGGTCGGCCTGTGACCAGGCGTCCAGCGCCAACTGCGGGTCGATCGCGCGGATGCCCTGCTTCACCTTGCGCAGTGCATCGGCCAGGTTCTCGGCCGGTGCGTCCTTCAGCAGGTAGCCCAGCACGCCAGCTTCCAGCGCGCGGCGCAGGAAACCGGCGCGGGCGAAGGTGGTCACGATCACCACCTTGATCGGCAGTTCCTGGCGGGCGATGCGCTGCGCCAGTTCCAGACCGGACAGGCCGGGCATCTCGATGTCGGTGACCAGGATGTCCGGTTGCAGCTGCTGCAGCATCCGCCACGCGGTTTCGCCATCGGCGGCGCTGCCCAGCACCTCGATATCCGGCTCCAGGCCCAGCAGCGCCGACAGTGCACCGCGCACCATCGCCTGATCCTCGGCCAGCAGGATGCGGATCATGCCGGCCCTCCCTGTGCCAGCGATGCCGGGGAAAGCGGCATGGTGGCGGCCCCCAAGGGCACGCGCACGGTCAGCAGCGTGCCTTCGCCGCGGGGCGACTGCAGCGTCAGCTGGCCACCCAGCGCCGCCGCACGTTCGCGCATACCGCACAGTCCATTGCCCTCGGCCTGCACGCCACCGCGGCCGTCATCGCGTATCTGCATCGCCAACTGTCGGTCCTCCAGCATGAAATCCACCTGCACCCGGGTCGCCTGCGCATGGCGCACGATATTGGTGGCCGCCTCGCGCAGCACCAGCGCCAGTCCACGTTCCACGTCCACCGGCATCGGCGGTGGCGTCGTGTACTGCAGGTGCACCTGCTGGCATTCCAGCAGCAGACGGGCAGACGCCAGTTCGCCGGCCAGGTCGCTGGCACGGATACCGGTCACCGCGCTGCGCACCTGTGCCAGCGCTTCGCGGGCGATCGCCTCGGCCTCACCGATCTCCTGCCGTGCACGCGCGTCATCGCGGTCGTACAGCTTGCGTGCCAGTTCCAGCTTCAAGGTGATCAGCGAGAGGGTGTGACCGAGCAGGTCGTGCAGGTCGCGGCCGATGCGTTCGCGCTCGGCAGTTGTCGCCAGCCTCCGTACTTCGTCCTGCGACAGCTGCAGGGCAACGTCGCGCTGCTGGCTCAAGGCCTCCACGTTCACCACCAGCCCGACAATGAACGACACTGCCGGCATCCACACCATGGCTTGCCACGGATAGCCGAAGTAGAGCGCAGCACCGCAGAACAACAGGTTCAGCCCAGTGAGCTGCAACAGGTACACCCACCAGCCACCACGGCTGCTCATGCGGATCATCACGCAACCGAACACGAAGTAGCTCAGACCCGACGGGTACCACGGCAGCAGCACCAGGGCGAGCACGATCATGCCCAGCGCATAGCGCCACCCATGGTGCCGGGGTGCCAGCATCACCTTGGCATAGAGCAGCAGGAACAGCGGATAGCTGGCCAGGGTCAGCAGCAGCCAGCGCAGCGTGAAGCCATTGCCGAGCACCGGGGTGAGGAAGATCCATACCGACCACAGCAGGTGGATCGCTCCGCTCCAGGGCGACTTGCCACGTCGCAGCAGTTCGGCCACGGCCGAATCCGGCGCAGGGCGCAGCAGGGACGCAAGCCAGCTCGACGACACGGGAGGATCCAGGCGGGGACGAACGCTGCCGATCATGCCAGTTCAGCCGATCCGGCGCAGGCGGCGGCGCGCCAGCAGCAGCGCCACCACCGTGACCGCCAGCAGCACCAGCAGATGACCACCGATGCTACCCGCCGACGGCAGCCCGACCACCGGCAGCGCCAGCTGCGCCAGGTGCCAGGTCGGCCACAGCGGTGCCATCGTCGAGAACAGCGCAGGCAGCGCCGACAGCGGCAGCCACAGGCCGGACAGCAGGGCCAACGGCAGGTAGACCAGGTTGACCATCGCCGGTGCCGCGCTGGCACTGACATGGCTGCCGATCAGCAGGCCGATCGCCCCCAGCGGCAGCGCGGCCAGTCCCGCCACCGCCATCAGCTGCAGCACCTGCAGCGCATGCAGCTGTACGCCACCGAACACATGTGCCACACCGATCAACAGCGAAGCTATCAGCAGCGCGAACATCACTGCCATCGCCAGCCGCGCCAGCAGCGGCGCCGCAGCAGGCATCGGCAGTGCGCGCTTGAGGGTCAGCAGGCCGCCTTCGCGGTCCAGCGCCAGCTGCACGCCGAAGCCGAACAGGGCCGGGGCCATCGCACCGAACACGCAGTAGGTGGCCAGCAGGTACAGCGGCGCATGACCACGCCCCAGCAGCACGCCGAACAGCAGATAGAACAGCACCGGGAACAGCAGCGAGGGCACCGCGAACGCCGGCGTACGCCAGGCGCGACGCAGTTCGGCCACCAGCTCGGCGCGGTACGGGCGCAGTACCTGTCGCCAGGCAGATGCCGGCGTGGGCGTGGTGCCGGTACGGGTCATCGTGTTCATGCGGCCTCCCGGGTCATGTCGAGGAAGGCGTCGGCCAGCGCCGCGCCCTGTACTTCCAGTTCGCGCAGCTGCGCATCGGCGGCCAGCAGGCGCGCCACCACAGGCTCGGCCGGGCTCGCCAGCAGCTGCAGGTGCTCGCCGTCGCGCTGCACCTCCTGCACGCCCGGCCACTGCTGCACGTCCGCAATGGGCAACCCGCTGCGGCAGCGGATGCGGCGCGGCCGATCGGCCAGGCGCAGCTCGCTCAGCGGCGCGTCGGCCAGTACCCGGCCCTGCTCCAACACCACCACCTGCTGCGCCAGCGCTTCGGCTTCCTCCAGGTAATGGGTGGTCAGCAGCACACCACAGCCTTCGGCCACCAGCTGCCGGATCGCCTGCCACATCGCCTGCCGCGCCTGGATGTCCAGGCCGGTGGTGGGCTCGTCCAGGAACAGCACGCGCGGGCGGCCACACAGCGCGATGGCGAATTGCACGGCGCGCTGCTGGCCACCTGACAGCTGGCCGTAGCGGCGGCGCGCGAGCGCCTGCAGGCCAGCACGCTGCAGCACCTCCTGCAACGGCATCGGGTCGGGATAGCAGGCGCTGGCCTGCGCCACCAGTTCGTCCACCTGCAGCATCGGCGGCAGGCTGGTGCTCTGCAGCATCACGCCCAGGCCGATACGGCTGGCGCGCTGGTGCGGGTCACCGCCAAGCAGCTCGACCTGTCCGGCGTCGGCGCGGCGCAGACCCAACAGCACGCTGATCGCGGTACTCTTGCCGGCACCGTTGCGGCCCAACAGCGCCAGCACCTGGCCAGCGCGTACCTGCAGATCGATGCCATGCAGGGCGGTATGGTCGCTATAGCGCACCTGCACCTGCTGCAGGCGGGCCAGCGACGGGGCGATCGGATCCATGGGCGGTACCGGTAGCGGGGACGTTGCCATCCTGTGCCGCCGTGGTCACATTTCGCAGTTGCCACCGTCAATGTCTTCGGATGACAGCTGTCACTGCCGTCATCGCTGTGCCTGCCTTCATGCTGTGCCGCACGCTCCACCGCCGGAACCGCCGCCGTCCGCCCTTCCGGTCACACCCGCCCGAACGCCTGTGATGGAACGAATGAACGCTTCTGCCGAGCTGTTGAAGGAACTCCGTATCGACCGCAAATCGCCGCCGCCCGCCTCCGGTGGCAGTGGCGGTGGCCGCCGCTGGCTGTGGATCGCGATCATCGTGGTCGTGCTGCTGATCGCCGCCGCCGTGGCCTTCCTGTTCGGCCGCGCGCCGGCCGTGGAAGTGGAAACCGCGCCCGCGGTGGCCATCCAGCAGGGCAGCGCCAGCAGTTCGGTGCTCGATGCCAGCGGCTACGTGGTCGCCCGGCGCATGGCCACGGTCTCGGCCAAGATCACCGGCAAGGTGCGTGAAGTGATGATCGAGGAAGGCATGCGCGTGGAGCAGGGCCAGATCATGGCCACGCTGGACCCGATCGATGCCGACGCGCAGCGCAGCCTGTATGCCTCGCAGCTGCAGGCCGCACGCAGCCAGGTGGCCGGGCTGGAAGCACAGCGGAAGCAGGCCGCCGCTGAAGCCAGCCGCCTGCAGGCACTGGTCGGCCAGCAGCTGGTGTCGCGCTCGCAGTACGACCAGGCCGTGGCCCAGCGCGACAGCCTGCGTGCACAGCTGGACACCGCGCAACGCAACGTCAAGGTCGCCAACGACCAGCTGGCCATCGCCGACCTGGGCGTGGACAACAACATCGTGCGCGCGCCGTTCTCCGGCGTGGTCACCGCCAAGGCTGCGCAGCCCGGCGAAATCGTTTCGCCGCTGTCGGCCGGCGGCGGCTTCACCCGTACCGGCATCGGCACCATCGTCGACATGGACTCGCTGGAGATCGAAGTCGAGGTCGGCGAGGCCTTCATCGGCCGCGTGCAGCCGAAGATGCCGGTGGAAGCCACGCTCAATGCCTACCCGGAATGGAAGATTCCCGGCGAGGTCATCGCCATCATCCCCACCGCCGACCGCGGCAAGGCCACGGTGAAAGTGCGCGTGGCGCTGAAGGTGAAAGACCCGCGCATCGTGCCGGAGATGGGCGTGCGCGTCAGCTTCCTGGAGCAGGCGCAGCCGCAGGCGGCCGCCAAGCCGCAGGGCGTGCGCGTGCCGGCGGGCGCCGTGGTGCAGCGCGAGAGCGCCTCGGTGGCCTTCGTGCTGGGTGATGAGAACCGCGTACAGCAGCGCACGGTCGAGGCCGGCCAGGCGATGGGCAAGGACCGCCAGATCCTCAAGGGCGTGAGCGCGGGTGAATCGGTGGTGGTGAACCCGCCCGACACCCTGCGCGATGGCGCCAAGGTGCAACAGAAACAAGCGCAGTAACGGCCTGGCGCCTGCGGGCGCCGCCGGCAACACCGCTCGACGCATGCCTGCGGCCACCGCCGTGGTGCTTCCCCGTTTCCCGCCTTCCGTGGAGAACCACCCATGTCGACCCTGGTTTCATTGCGCAACATCACCAAGACCTACCAGCGCGGCCCCGAAAAGGTGCAGGTGCTGCACGGCATCGACCTGGACATCGCCAGCGGCGACTTCGTCGCGCTGATGGGCCCGTCCGGCTCGGGCAAGACCACCCTGCTCAACCTGATCGGCGGCTTGGACAACCCCAGCGGCGGCGAGATCAGCATCGAAGGCGAGCGCATCGACCAGATGAGCGGCGGCCAGCTGTCGACCTGGCGCAGCCACCACGTCGGCTTCGTGTTCCAGTTCTACAACCTGATGCCGATGCTGACCGCGCAGAAGAACGTGGAACTGCCACTGCTGCTGACCCATCTCAATGCGGCGCAGCGCAAGCGCAACGCCGAGATCGCGCTGACCCTGGTCGGCCTGGCCGACCGCCGCAGCCACCGCCCGAATGAACTGTCCGGCGGCCAGCAGCAGCGCGTGGCGATCGCGCGGGCGATCGTCTCCGACCCTACTTTCCTGATCTGCGACGAACCGACCGGCGACCTCGACCGCCAGTCTGCCGAGGAAATCCTCGGCCTGCTGCAGCAGCTCAACCGCGAGCACGGCAAGACCATCATCATGGTCACCCATGACCCGAAGGCCGCCGAGTACGCCACGCACACGGTGCACCTGGACAAGGGCGAGCTGGCCGACGCGCCGCTGGCCCACTGACGGAGGCCACGGCGATGAAATATTTCTCGTTGGTGTGGGCGCAGCTGTTCCGCAGCCGCACCCGTACATTGCTGACCCTGCTTTCGGTGGTGGCCGCGTTCCTGCTGTTCGGCATGCTCGATTCGGTACGCGTGGCGTTCAATTCCGGCGGCAGCGTGGAGGGCGCCAATCGGCTGGTGGTGGCCTCACGACTGTCGATCACCCAATCGCTGCCGATCCGCCTGGAAGCGCAGGTGCGGCAGGTGGCCGGCGTGCGCGACGTGGCCTACGGCATGTGGTTCGGCGGCATCTACCAGGACCCGAAGAACTTCTTCCCGAACTTCTCGGTGTCACCCAACTACTTCGACGTCTACCGTGAACTGCAGATCGATCCGGCGCAGCTGGAAGACTGGAAGCAGACCCGCACCGGCGCCATCGTCGGCGAAACGCTGGCCAAGCAGTTCGGCTGGAAGATCGGCGACACCATCCCGCTGCAGGCAACCATCTTCCCGCGTGGCGGCAGCAATGACTGGCCGTTGGAACTGAAGGGCATCTTCCGCTCGAAGGACCGCACACAAGCGGGCAACGAAGAACGCCAGTTGATGATGAACTGGAAGTACTTCGACGAATCCAACGACTACATCAAGAACCAGGTGAGCTACTACACGATCACCCTGGACAACCCAGACCATGCCTCGCGGGTGGCGCAGGCGATCGACGCGATCTCGGCCAACTCCGACCACGAGACCAAGACACAGACCGAATCGGCGTTCCAGCAGGCCTTCGTCAAGCAGTTCGCGGACATCGGTATGATCGTTACGTCGATCATGGGTGCGGTGTTCTTCACCCTGCTGCTGTTGACCGGCAACACCATGGCGCAGGCGGTGCGCGAGCGCGTGCCGGAGCTGGCCACGCTGAAGACGCTGGGCTTCAAGGATGGCACCGTGCTGTCGCTGGTAATGGTGGAGTCGGTGCTCCTGATCGGCCTCGGTGGCCTGATCGGCATGGGCCTGGCTGCACTGATCCTGCCGGCGATCGGGCCAAAGAGCATGGGCATGCTGCCGCCGCACGTGCCGACCCCGACCTGGCTGATGGGGCTGGGCCTGATCGTGGTGATCGGCACCATTGTCGGCCTGCTGCCGGCGCTGCGTGCCAAGCGCCTGAAGATCGTCGACGCACTGGCCGGCCGCTGAGGAGAACGCAGACATGTTCAAGAGCAAACTCAAGAAGTGGCTGGGCAACGGCGTGACGGTGCTGCTGCTGGTGATCGGCCTGGTGCTGTGGATCAGCCTGCCGTGGATCGGCGTGCTGGCCGTGGCCGTGCTGGTGGCACTGTGGCTGCTGCTGACCCGCGGTGGGCGACTGGCACTGGCCGCCACCCGCATCGGCGTGGCCAGTCTGCCGCAGCGCTGGGGCGCGTCCTCGGTGATCGTGGTCGGCATCGCCGGTGTGGTCGGCGTGCTGGTGGCGATGCTGGCGATGGGCGAAGGCTTCCAGGCCACGCTCAACAACACCGGCGATGACACCACCGCCATCGTGCTGCGCGGCGGCTCGCAGGCCGAAATCAACTCGGTCATCACCCGCGAACAGGTGCCGACGCTGTCCACCCTGCCCGGCATCAGCCGCGATGCCGAAGGCCGGCCGCTGCTGTCACCGGAGCTGTCGCAGGTGGTCAACCTGGTATCGAAGTCCGATGGCACCGACGTCAACGCGCAGTTCCGTGGCGTCGGCCCGCAGGCGTGGGCGGTGCATGACAAGGTCAAGATCGTCGAAGGCCGCACGTTCGCCACCGGCCTGCGCGAGATCGTGGTCGGCCAGGGCGCCAAGGGCCAGTTCCGCGATCTGGATGTGGGCAAGACGCTGACGCTGGGCAACCAGACCTGGACCGTGGTGGGTGTGTTCGCCACCGGCGACGCGCATGATTCGGAACTGTGGACCGACGCCGATACGCTGGCCACCACCTACCAGCGCAGTGCGTGGCAGTCGATCAGCGTGCGCACCGATGGCAAGGCCGGCTTCGAGCAGTTCAAGGCCGCCGTCGCCGCCGACCCGCGCCTGAAACTGGACGTGGAAACCACCCGCGTCTACTACAGCAAGCAGGGCGGCGGGCTGACCAAGCTGATCGACATCCTCGGCAAGGTGATCGGCACCATCATGGCGGTCGGTGCGGTGTTCGGCGCGCTCAACACCATGTACGCGGCGGTCGCCACGCGCGCGCGCGAGATCGCCACCATGCGCGCGATCGGCTTCCGCGGCCTGCCGGTGGTGACGGCGGTGATGCTGGAAACGATGCTGCTGGCACTGCTCGGCGGCCTGCTAGGTTGCGCGGTGGCATGGCTGCTGTTCAATGGCTACAGCGTGTCCACCATCGGCAGCAACTTCAGCGCAGTGGTGTTCAAGTTCCATGTGTCGCCCGAACTGCTGTGGACCGGCCTGAAATGGGCGCTGGGCATCGGCCTGGTCGGCGGCCTGTTCCCGGCACTGCGCGCGGCACGTTTGCCGATCACCACGGCGCTGCGCGAAACCTGAGCGTCACGCAGCGGTGGACTGCGCATCACGCAGGGGGACGGAGCGAAGGCTCCGTCCCTTTTTTCTTGCGCGTCATCCGCGCATGGCGTGGATCTACCGGGGGCGATGCATCCAGGCCGGGTGATGAACCAGTACGTCCAGTAGATCCACGCCATGCGTGGATGGATGCCTGCACACACGCACTGCTACAGATTGCGGGAAATCCGCCGCTATCGATGCCTCTGCCCATCGCCAACGCAACGCACGTGACGTTGCGCACATCACATCTGTGGATTGTTGGTTGCGATTCATTTTCGCGCACATCCGTGGCGCAGAGACAAACAGTTACGAATGGAAACAATCTAGAATCGCGCCCCCCACGTTGGTTTGCAGCACCCCACGCGCCCACAGAACGGGCGCATGTTTTTTCTGAAACACGAGATTTCACGGATGTCCCTGAAAACCACTCCGCTGCGCAACGCGATCGTCATCGCGCTGGCCGCCAGCTGCACCACCCCCGCCTTCGCACAGAGCACCGGCGACGCCACCACCACTCTCGACCGCATCGAAATCACAGGCTCGCGCATCCGCCAGGCCAGTGTCGAGACCGCACAGCCGGTGATCGCGCTCAACCGCGCCGAGATCGAGAAGAAGGGCTACGTCAACGTCGCCGACATCCTGCAGGACATTCCCGCCGCAGGTTCGCCGAGCATGGGCCGCGCGTCTTCGCTGACCTCCTCGCGCGACTTCGGCGGCATGTACGTCAGCCTGCGCAACCTCGGCCCGGAACGCAGCCTGGTGCTGATCGACGGCCGCCGCATGGGCGTCAGCGCCGGCGGCTACTCCGACCTGGCCTCGATCCCGTCGGCCATCGTCGAGCGCGTGGAAGTGCTGACCGACGGTGCATCCGCTCTGTATGGCTCGGACGCGATCGCCGGCGTGGTCAACATCATCACCCGCAAGAACTTCGATGGTGGCGAAGCCAGCGTCTACGTCGGCCAGTACGGCCAGGGTGACGGCCAGAAGCGTTCCTACAGCGCCACCTTCGGCAAGACCTTCGACCGCGGCTGGTTCACCGTGGGTGCCGAGCGCACCAAGGAAGACGAAGTGCTGGGCAAGGATCGCGAGTTCAGCCGCTATCCCAACGGCCCGCGCCACCCGACCGACAACCTGAACGGCAACACCCCGTGGGGCTACGTCACCGTCGGTGGCAAGAACCTGACCGTGGGCCCGGGCGGCGATCCGAGCCAGAAGGGCAACTTCCACGCGCCGGATCCGGCCGATGGTGCCAACAGCAAGACCAACATGAGCCTGCTGACCGGCCTGGAGCGCACCTCGGTGTTCGCCAACGGCGGCTTCTCGATCACCGACGACCTGCGCATCGTCGCCGACGCGCTGTACAGCAAGCGCGAATCGACCAAGCAGCTGGCCGGCTACCCGTACTCGGTCAGCGCCGCGCAGGCGCGCAACGGCAGCCGTGCCGCCCTGTCCAAGGACAGCACGTTCAACCTGTGGGGCCAGGATGTGCTGTTCGCGCACCGCTCCGAGGAGCTGCCGCGCGGCACCGAGAACAATCTGGAGACCAAGCGCGCCAGCATCGGCCTGGAAGGCAGCTTCGAAACCGGTTCGCGGTACTGGGACTGGAACGTCAGCTACATGTACAACCGCAATGAAGGCGAGCGCATCGGTACCGGCAGCATGTACCAGCCGCACGTCAACCAGGCCGTCGGCCCGTCCTTCATGGATGGCAACGTGGCCCGCTGCGGCTCACCGGGTGCGGTGATTGCCGGCTGCGTGCCGTGGAACCCGGCTGCACCGATGGGTTACACCGGCCCGGGCTCGCTGAGCAACCAGGACGTGCAGGACTACGTGTTCGCCCGCTTCGTCGACAAGATGAAGAGCACCACCAAGGTCGCCAGCGCCAACATCACCGGTTCGCTGTTCACCCTGCCGGCCGGCGACATCCTGGCCGCGATGGGCTTCGAGCATCGCAGCGAAGAAGCCAGCTACACACCGGACATGAAGGTGCAGAAGGGCGAGATCGCCGGCACCAGCGGCCAGCCGACGCGTGGCGACTACTCGCTCAACGAGGTCTACCTGGAGCTGCAAGTGCCGCTGCTGGCCGACCTGCCGTTCGCCCGCGAGCTGTCGCTGGACGTGGCCGGCCGCTACTCGGACTACAACAACTTCGGTTCGACCACCAACAGCAAGTTCGGCCTGAAGTGGAAGCCGATCGACAGCCTGCTGGTCCGCGCAACCTATGGCACCGGCTTCCGTGCGCCCACCGTGGATGACCTGTACGGCGGTACCGTCAGCACCCGCGATTCGTTCACCGATCCGTGCGATACCTCGTTCGGTACCGCGGCCACCAGCCCGACCGTTGCTGCCCGTTGCCAGGCGCTGAAGGTGCCGGCCAACTTCCGCCAGCTCAACAGCGATGGCACCGTTGCCACCAAGCCGGGCCAGCAGTCGACCGTCGACTTCAACTCGGGTTCCAACGCAGCGCTGAAGCCGGAAACCGCCAAGACCTGGACCGTGGGCCTGGTGTACAGCCCGGACTTCGTGGCCGGCCTGGATGTCAGCCTCGACTGGTGGAAGATCCGCATCAACAACGCCATCGTCTCCGAGACCACCAACAGCATTCTCGAGCAGTGCTATGTGCAGGGTTCGGACGCCGCCTGTGGCCGCTTCACCCGTGGCAGCAACGGCCAGGTCAACAGCCTGGACCGCTCGCTGGTCAATGCCGGTTTCCGCGAAACCGCCGGCTATGACATCAACGTGCGTTACCGCCTGCCGGAAACCACGTTCGGCCAGTTCGCCGTCAACTGGAACACCACCTACACCGACTACCTGAAGCAGCGCAACGACAACGCCGCGACCACGCCGGTGGAGCAGCGCACCAGCTGGGGCGGCGACTTCCGCGTCCGCTCGACCTTCAACCTGGATTGGCAGTACGGCGACCTCGGCATCGGCTGGACCGCGCGCTACTACTCCAGCATGAAGGAGAAGTGCTCGTACATGGACGAGTGCAACCTGCCGGGCTTCAGTTCGTCGTACACCAGTGCATCGCCGACCAACAAGGTGGGCTCCAACACCTTCCACGACCTGCAGGTGCGCTACAGCCTGCCGTGGGATGGCACCGTGTCGCTGGGCGTGAACAACGTCTTCGACCACCAGGGTCCGATCATGTACAGCCAGCCGAACAGCAGCTTCACCTATTACGGTGGCTTCGACATCGGCCGCTTCATGTACATGAAGTACCAGCAGCGCTTCTAAGCCTGCAACCGCGTTCCCGTCACAGCCAACTCTCTCCTGGCTGTGGATGGAAGCAGAGCGGCGCCCCTCGGGGCGCCGCTCTTTTTTGTGCACACGTGTCAGCCGAGCGGATGCGGCGCTAGCGCTTGGCGCGCATCGTGCGGATGTTGTCGCCGACGAACAGCACCAGGCCGGCCCAGATCGCGGCAAAGCCGATCGCCTTTGCGGTGTCGAACGCTTCGTGGAAGAAGAACACACCCAGCAGCAGCTGCAGGCTCGGCGCGATGTACTGCAGGATGCCGACCAGCGACAGCGGAATGCGCTTCACGCCGTAGGCGAAGCCGATCAGCGGCACGGCGGTGACTGCGCCGCCGAAGATCAGCAGCAGGTCGTTGCGCCAGCCCCAGCCATGGAAGAACGCGCCGCCATGGCCGTTCTCGGCCCAGATCGCGAAGGCCAGCGCCGGCAGGAACAGGTACATGCTTTCCACGCCCAGGCCGGCCACCGGGTCGACCGAAACCAGCTTGCGCAGCAGGCCATACAGGCCGAACGAACAGGCCAGGCCCAGCGCGATCCACGGCGGTGTGCCGGCGTCGATGGTCAGCCAGGCCACGCCCACCGCCGCCATCGCCACCGCCACCCACTGCAGGCGGCGCAGGCGTTCCTTCAGCACCAGCACGCCCAGCAGCACGTTCACCAGCGGGTTGATGAAGTAGCCCAGGCTGGTCTCGATGACATGGCCGGCGTTGACCGCCCAGATGTACAGGCCCCAGTTGAAGGCGATGGTCAGGCTCGACACCAGCAGGATCGGCAGCGCGCGCGGCTGTGCGGCGATCTTCTGCCACCAGCCCAGGCGCGAGCTGAGCAGCAGCCAGCCCAGCACCAGCACGGTGCTCCAGATGATGCGGTGGGCGATGATCTGGAACGAGGGCACCTCGTTGAGCAGGTGCCAGTACACCGGCACCAGGCCCCAGATCACGAAGGTGGACGCAGTGACCAGCAGGCCCCGGCGTTGTTCTTTCTCATCCATGCTCATTTCTTTCTCGTCCTTGCCATCGTCAGCACCACCACACCCAGAAGAATCACCACCATCGCCAGCAGGTCGCGCCAGCCGAACCGTTCACCGTTGAGCAGTGCGCCCAGCAGCACCGCGATCACCGGATTGACGTACGCGTAGCTGCCCGCCAGCGCGGGGCGCACGTTCTGCAGCAGCCACACGTAGGCGGTGAACGCGACGATGGAGCCGAACACGCACAGGTAGGCCATCGCCAGCAGGCCACCGGTATCGGGCAGCGTGGTCGGGCGCTCGCCCACCGCCAGGCCGATCAGCACCAGCAGCACGCCGCCGCAGAGCATCTGCCCGGCGGCGGTCATGAACGGGCCCGGCAGGTCCAACCCGCGTGCCCACACCGAACCGAAGGCCCAGCCGATCGGCGCGATCAGCAGCAGCACCAGCCCGGTCGGCGAGGCGGTCAGGCTGCTGCCGGCGTTGAGCCAGACCACGCCCAGGAAACCGATGGCGATGCCCAGCCATTCGCCCTTGCTGGCGTGCTGGCCGCGCAGCGCCGAGAACAGCGCCATCCACAGCGGCACCGAGGCCACTGCGGTGGCGGCCAGGCCCGAGGACACCTCACGCTCGGCCAGCACCACCATGCCGTTGCCCAGCACCAGCATGGTCACGCCCATGATGACCAGGTTGCGCCACTGCCGCAGGGTCGGGTTCGGCATCTTCCAGAACAGGCGCAAGGCCAGGAACATCAGGCCACCGGCAATGATGAACCGGCTGCCGGAGACCATCGTCAGCGGCAGTGCGCCGCCGTGCAGGGCCTTGGCGATGCCCAGGTAGGTCGAGCCCCAGACCACGTAGACCAGCAGCAGTGCCAGCGCGACAAGGCCACCCCGGGGGGCAGCCGCAGACGAAGAGGGGGGAGCCGACATGACACACCAGGGAGCCGGGGGAAGGCGGATTCTAGGACGTTTTGAGTATGGTCCGGGACCCCATACGGTGGCACGCTGTCATCCATCCATGCACCCTGCTCTGGTCTGCTACCCCGTGTTGACGGTCGATGCAGTACCAAGAGGGCTGCCCGGCCGCGCCGCCCCAAGGCCGGGCGCCGTTTTCCCAGCGCACGGACGCGCCGCATCGAGGATTCCCACCCAGATGAGCACCACGTCCCAACCTGCTGTCCCCGCGAACGACCGCGCCGCCCTGCGGCGGTCGATCTCCAACACCCTCAAAGGCTCCGCCGGCAACCTGGTGGAGTGGTACGACGTCTACGTGTACTCGGTGTTCGCCGTGTACTTCGAATCGCAGTTCTTCTCGCCCGACGACAAGAACTCCACGATGTACGTGTGGGCGATCTTCGCGGCGACCTTCCTGATGCGCCCGATCGGTGCCTGGTTCTTCGGCCGCTTCGCCGACCGCCATGGCCGCCGCCTTGCGCTGACCGTCTCGGTCACGCTGATGGCGCTGTGTTCGTTCCTGATCGCCATCACCCCCACCGCCGCCAGCATCGGCATCTGGGCCGCGGTGATCCTGCTGTTCGCACGCCTGCTGCAGGGCTTCGCCACCGGTGGCGAATATGGTGCCAGCGCCACCTACATGTCCGAGGCCGCCATCCCCGGCCGTCGCGGCTTCCTGTCGTCCTTCCACTACGTCACCCTGGTCGGTGGTCATGTGCTGGCCCAGCTGACGCTACTGCTGATGCTGACCTTCTGGGGCAAGCCGGAAATCTCCGAGTGGGGCTGGCGCATTGCCTTCGGCATCGGTGGCATCGCAGCAGTGGTGGTGTTCTGGCTGCGTCGTGGCATGGACGAGTCGCTGTCGGAGTCGTCCATCGAGGCCGCACGCGAGGGCAAGGCACAGAAGTCCGGCTCGATGTACGAACTGTTCGTGCACCAGTGGCGGCCGCTGCTGCTGTGCTTCCTGATCACCGCCGGCGGCACCGTGGCCTTCTACACCTACTCGGTGAACGGCCCGAAGATGATCCAGAGCGCCTTCGCCGGCAACGATCCGATGACCGGCACCCTGATCAACCTGGGCGTGCTGGCGTTCCTGATGGTGCTGCAGCCGGTCGGTGGCTGGCTGTCGGACATCATCGGGCGCAAGACCCTGCTGGTGTTCTTCGGCGTCGGCGGCGTGCTGTACAGCTGGTACCTGATCACCCAGCTGCCGCACCAGCATGACGCCACCCTGGCCTTCCTGACCCTGGCCATGGCGTTCGTCATCCTCACCGGTTACACCTCCATCAACGCGGTGGTGAAGGCCGAGCTGTTCCCCACCCATGTGCGCGCACTGGGCGTGGGCCTGGGCTACGCGCTGGCCAACTCGCTGTTCGGCGGCACCGCCCCGCTGCTGTACCAGGGCGCGCTGAAGACCGGCCACGTCGACTGGTTCGCCATCTACGTGACCGCAACGATCGCGGTATCGTTGGTGGTCTATGTGTTCTTCCTCACCAACAAGGGCCCGAACTGGCTCGACGGCACCCGCAAGTAAGCGCGTTGCCCTGATCGCGGCCACCGGTGCACTGCCGGTGGCCGCTGCGTCTCCCGCCACGCCATTGATGTGGATCGCGGCGACGCTGGCCACAGCCACGGCATTGGCCTGGCTGCTGCGCCGCCCGAGCGCACAGGCCGCGTGGCCGCGCATCGGATTCGGGATTGCCCTTCTGGTGTTCTGCGCCGCGCTGGCGCTGCAGCTGGCGGTGGACCTGGGCAGCGGCCACAGCTCGCTGCAACTGCGCCTGCATCGCGGCATCAATGCAGGGTCGCCGGTTGGACTGCGCACGATGGTGGCGTGCTATCTGGCAGCGCTCGCCGCCAGTGGCTGGGGCGCGTGGAAGCTGCTGCGCCGGCGCTGACGAATACCCGGGCGTGCCGGCCGCTGGCCGGCAACGCCACATTCTTTCCGAAGATTCATGAAGTTGCCGGCCAGCGGCCGGCAGTACCTCAACGGCGGGCCGCTTCGCTCTTGTCGCGCGCGCCGCGGAACTCCGATTCCTTTTCCCACGTCGGCCAGCGGCGGCTGTTGGCCAGCTCGGCGCCCAGGTCGTAGACCAGCAGGGTGTCGGCGGCGTGGCCACTCGGGTCCCAGCTCGGCGTCCACGCATCGCAGGCCTGGTGATAGCAGTCGGCGAAGTACTTCTCGCGCAGCGCGCGGCCGGCTTCAACGCCGCCGTCCAGCTTGTCCAGGCCCGGGCCGATGGTGATCGCCGGCACGCCCAGGCGGGCGAAGGCGAAATGGTCGGCACGGTAGAAGAAGCCGGCTTCCAGGTTCGGGTCCGGGCTGTAGCTGCGGCCGCGGGCCTTGGCCACGCGCTCCAGGTCACCCTCCAGCGAGACCCGGCCCTTGCCCCACGACGCGATGTCACGGGTCGCGCCATCCGGGCTGAACATTTCGATGTTCAGCACTGCAGCGGTCTTGTCCAGCGGCGCCAGCGGGTGCGCGGCGTAGTAGCTGGCACCCAGCAGGCCCTTCTCTTCGGCGGTCAGGGCCACGAAGTACAGCGTGCGCTGCGGCTGCGGGCCGGCGGCGAACACCCGGCCCAGTTCCAGCACGGTGGCCACACCGGTGGCGTTGTCGATCGCTCCGCGGCGGATGCGGTCACCCTTGGCGTCGGCCTGGCCGATACCAAAGGCATCCCAGTGCGCGGAGAAGATCACCGCCTCGTCGCCATGCTCGCCACCGGGCAACTTGGCCACCACGTTGCGGGTCACCACCTGCTCGCGCTTCAGTGCGAAGTCCACGCTCAGCTTCGCGTTGTCCAGCGCCACCGGGCGGAAGTCGGCGCGCATCGCCTTGCGCTTCTCCGCATCGAAGTCGAGGCCGGCGTCGGCGAAGATCGCCTCGGCCAGCTCGCGCTGCATCCAGCCACGCAGCGGGGTGTGCTGCGCCATCGCCTCGGCCTGGCCGCGCTCGATGTCGAACAGCGGCGAAGTGCCCGAGCTCTTCACCGTGGCCCAGCCATAGGCGGCCGGTGCGGTCTCGTGCACGATCAGCACGCCCTCGACGCCACGGCGTGCGGCTTCCTCGAACTTGTAGGTCCAGCGGCCGTAGTAGGTCACCGCCTTGCCGTCGAACGCGCCCGGTGCATCGGCTTCGAAATCGGCGTCGTTGATCAGCACGACGGCGATCTTGCCGTGCAGGTCCACATCCTTGTAGTCGTTCCACTGGCGTTCCGGCGCGTCGATGCCGTAGCCGACGAACACCAGCGGCGCATCCTTGATCTGCACGCGCTTGCGCGGCTGCAGGCTCTGCAGGGTCACGTCCACACCGTTGGCCAGCGCGCGCTTGCCCTGCTTCAGCGACAGGCTGGCCTTGGCCGCGCCCTCCAGCTGTGCGCGCACCAGCGGCACCGGCTGTACCCAGCTGCCATCCACGCCACCCGGCTGCAGGCCGTAGCTGCGGAACTGCTCGATCAGGTACTGCACCGTGCGCTCTTCGCCCTCGGTGGCCGGCGCGCGGCCCTCGAATTCATCCGACGCCAGCACATGCACGTGGCGCGATAGTGCCTGCGGATCGATACCGCCACCCGGCAGGTCGTTGGCCGCATGGGCCAGGCCACCGACAAACAGGCAGGACGACAGCAGCAACACGCGCATCGGATTCACGGCAGTACCACGGCTAGCTTGGAAGTCACCAGAGTGTAACGTGGTCGTGACATCACGGCGCAGCCTGGGTCCACGTCATCCACGCGTGGCGTGGATCTACTTGCTGATGCGGTCCAGCCAGCAGGCCAGGCCCTGCGCGTTGAGTTCGATGTCCATCGCCAGAACAGCGGTCACCGCGGCATCGTCCAGCGCACAGCCATGCAGCTGTGCACGTTCCAGGTACAGCGCCTGCAGCGCAGCCAGCAGGCAGCGGTGGCGGTCCGGTCGGCCATCGCACTGGCGGCCGATGGCGGCCATCGCATCGATCTGCTCGAACAGGTCGTCGGCCAGTTTCTCCACCTGTTCCACACGACCGTAGTGGGTCAGGTACATCGCTTGCGGCGCGTAATCGAGCATGCGCCGGATCGAGGCCTTCATCGCCTCCGGATCGAACTGCACCGGCGAGGAGGTGGGGAAGATGAAAGCACCCTGCGCACTGTCCAGCTCACGGTAGGAGATACCGAACGTATCGCCGGTGAACCAGCTGCGGCTGCGCGCATCCCACACGCAGTAGTGGTGCAGCGCGTGACCCGGCGTGTGCAACAGCATTAGCTCGCGGCCAGCCAGATCGATGCGGTGGCCGTCTTCGGCCGCCACCACGCGGTGCTCCGGAATCGCCTCGATGCGGCCATAGCTTCGCGCGATCTCTTCGGCGCCATACACCGCCGTGGCACCCGCAATCAGGCGGGTCGGATCGATCATGTGCGGCGCACCGCGCGGATGCAGCACCGCCTTCGCATTCGGCAACTGCTGCATCAGCAGGCCTGCACCGCCTGCATGATCCAGATGCACGTGGGTGAGCAGCAGCCAGTCCACCGCCTCCACGCCCAGGCCGGCATCCGCCAGCGCCTGCAGCATCGCCGGCACCGACAGGCCTGTGCCGCAGTCGACGAACGCAGCGCGGCCGTTCTCAACGATCAGATACGCCGCGTCGAAATCCGGGCGCTGGAAACCGGTATCGATGGTGTGGATGCTGGGGTCGGCGGTCATCGGCACGCACCTGGCAGGATCGGGAACAGACCCCCATGGTAGGCGCGCAGGCGGCCCGGGTTCGATGCGGCTTTGGTCGGGTAGTGCCGGCCGCTGGCCGGCAACCTCGGGATAGCCAGGAGAATGCATGTGCCGGCCAGCGGCCGGCACTACCGATCAGCCGGAGCGCAATGCGAACCGCGGCCGCAGCAACAGGGCCAACACCAGCACCGCCAGGAACGCGCCGTAGGCGTACAGCACCGCCAGCACCTGCGGCCAGATCGGGCCCGCGCCCGGCTGCACCACGCCAATGCGGTAGCCCCACAGCATCGACACGATGCTCAGCGCGAATGCGAGCACCAGGGTGGTGCTGTCGAACAGGCGCCGCCGCGCGGTGCGCGGCTGGCGCGGGAACAGCCAGTACAGGCTGCCCAGCAGCAGGAACCAGGGCAGGAACAGCAGCAGCGACAACCAGGCCATCGCAGACTCCATGTCATCGCGCCGGAGGCGCGCGGACATCATGCCATGGCCTTCGTTCACGGGTAGTGCCGGCCGCTGGCCGGCATCCGCCCTTCAACGGCGCCGACCAAGGTCGGCATCTACCGATCAGTCGGCTCGCAGCGCCGCCAGCGCGGCCAGCACTACATCCACTTCCGCTTCCAGCTTGAACAGCTCGCTCTGCAACTGGTCACCCTGCTCGGCCTGCTTGATCACGGCAATCAACTGCCCCGCATCGCGCGGCGAATCGAAACCTTCGCTCTGGATCAGCAAGGTGCCGTCACCAGCGGTCAGCTTGAAGTAGAAGCGGCCATCCTTTTCGCGGTACTGCTTGAACAGCGGCGGTGCCACGCGGGCCACGCCGGCATCCTCGCTGGCGATATCACCCGCGCTGGACAGATCACGCAGGCCGACCGCATGGCGCAGCTCGTCCAGCAGCGGTGCCGCCAGCTGCTCGCGCAGCTGCTGGCCACGGCGCTTGAGCAGCGCCTCGATCTTCTCCGGCTCGGCCATCAGCGCGTTGTAGCGCTCGCGCAGCGGCGAGAGCTCGCTGTCGATGCGCTCGAACAGCTGCTGCTTGGCATCGCCCCAGCTGATGCCGGCGGCGAACGCCCTGGCGAATTCCGCGGTCTGTTCCGGGGTGGCGAACGCCTGGTACATCTGGAACAGCGCCGAGCCCTCGGTGTCCTTCGGCTCGCCGGGTGCGCGCGAGTCGGTCAGGATCGAGAACACCAGCTTCTTCAGCTCCTCGCGCGGCACGAACAACGGAATGGTGTTGTGGTAGCTCTTGCTCATCTTGCGGCCGTCGAGGCCCGCCAGCGTCGCCACCTGATCGTCGATCACCACGTCCGGCAGCGGGAAATACTCCTTGCCGTACACATGGTTGAAGCGCTGGGCGAAATCGCGCGCCATCTCGATGTGCTGGATCTGGTCACGGCCCACCGGCACCTGGTTGGCCTTGAAGATCAGGATGTCGGCGGCCATCAGCACCGGGTACATGAACAGGCCGGCGCTGACGCCTGCATCCTCGTCCACGCCTTCCTCGCGGTTCTTGTCCACCGCCGCCTTGTAGGCATGCGCGCGGTTGAGGATGCCCTTGCTGGCGATGGCGGTCAGGAACCACATCAGCTCGGTGGTCTCTCGGATGTCGCTCTGGCGGTAGAACCACACGTGTTCCGGGTCCAGCCCGCAGGCCAGCCAGCTGGCCGCGATCTCCAGGGTCGCGCGCTGGGTGCGCTGCGGGTCCTGCGACTTGATCAGGCTGTGCAGGTCGGCCAGGAAGAAGAAGCTCTCGATCCCCGGCGCGCGGCTGGCCGCGATGGCCGGACGGATGGCGCCAACGTAGTTGCCCAGGTGGGGCGTGCCGGAGGGGGTGATGCCGGTAAGGACTCGGGTCGTCATGACTGCGTGGGGTAACCTTCGATGAACGGGGCCAGTTTACCTTGCACGCCGCCAACCCCGTCAGGGCCTGCGGCGCGTTCATTCACGCAACCCCGCTGGAGACGCCCGATGAAACGCCTGCTGCCCCTGCTGCTGATCCTGCCCTTGGCCGGCTTCCGCCCGGCCCCGATGCCGCCGCCGGTGTACGAGGGCGGCCCCGTGCGCATGGCCCTGGTCGACCGCGACCGCGGCACCGAACTGCGCAGCTACCCCGCCGAGGGCCAGCGCTGGGTGGCCGGCGAACGCGGCCATCGCTATGCCGTGCGCCTGTACAACGACAGCCCGCGCCGGGTGCTGGTGGTGCTGTCGGTGGACGGCGTCAACGCCATCTCTGGCGAAGATGCCGATCCTTCGCAGACCGGCTACGTGCTCAACCCCGGCCAGCGCGCCGACATCACCGGCTGGCGCAAGAGCCAGGACGAAGTGGCGCAGTTCGTGTTCAGCAGCCCCAGCGGCAGTTATGCCAGCCGCACCGGCCGCCCGGACAACATCGGCGTGGTGGGCGTAGCGGTGTTCGAGGAAGCGCGCCGCTGGCGTCCGGATCCGATCCTGCGCCGTGGCCTGCCGCTGCCAGCCCCGGCGGCGGAAGCGTCGGCCGATGCCAGCGCCAGTACCAGCCGCATCGAGGGCTACGCCAACAAGTCGCAGGCGCCAGCGCTGGGCACCGGCCACGGTGCACGCGAGCAGTCTTCGGTGCGCGATACCGACTTCGAACGCGCCAGCCGCAGCCCCTCACAGGTACTGCAGCTGCGTTACGACAGCGCCCGCAACCTGCGCGCACGCGGCATCCTGGTGGATTCGCCGTCGCGCCTGCCGCGCGAGCCGCAGGCGTTCCCGAACCGCTACGTGCCGGACCCGCCGGCGCGCTGATCGTACCGCCCAGACAACACAACGCCCGCAACCTCTCGGTGCGGGCGTTGTGTTGTGGGGGAAACCGAAGTGCTTACTTGTAGTCCGGGTAGTCCTTGCTCACGGCGTCCTGGAACTCACGCACTTCCTTCTCCGCGCGGTCCTTGGCCCAGCCATAACGTTCCTGCAGGCGACCGGCCAGATACTCGGCATTGCCTTCGGCCACATCGAAGTCGTCGTTGGTCAGATCGCCCCACTTGGCCTGGGCCTTGCCCTTCAGCTGCGACCACTTGCCGGAAATGATGTCTTTGTTCATTGCTGGGAGTCCTTGGTTGCAACGGCGTTCTTACCGTGGCTCCAGCTTCGCGCAGCAGCTGTTGAATACCGGTCAACCGGCAATGAAATAGATGCTCACCTGCTTGAATGGTTCACTCCGCTTCGACAGCACGCAGCGAAAAGCACGCGCAAAAAAAGGCCGGGGAAATCCCCGGCCTTTTCTCTTTCCGTTCCGTGCAGGGCTCAACGGCCCTTCGCGGTGTCCTCGACCTTCTCGCCCGCCTTCTGCACGTCCTTGCCGGCACCGGCAATGGTGTTGCAGCCGGCCAGCAGGGCCACCGAGAACATCGACAACAGCATCAGGGCAACTACGCGCTTCATGGGCTTCTCCTTGGGTTTGCCGCTACACCGCTTCATTCGCGGATGGGATTGTTTCGCTCGGCGGGAGAAGGCCAACGCCCACCACCGTCGCGTGAAGTGCAATCTGGCGGCAGTGGCGTGGAGCGGGCGTGAACGGATCACAGATCCGTTCAGGCGGCGCCGTCAGTCACGCATCAGGGTGGACTTGCCGAACAGGCTTTCGACCAGGTCCACGGCCAGTTCGGCGGTGGCATTCTGCTTGTCCAGCAAGGGGTTGAGCTCGACGATGTCCAGCGAACCCATGCGCCCGGTGTCGGCGATCATCTCCATCACCAGCTGCGCCTCGCGGTAGTTCACCCCGCCCGGCACAGTGGTGCCCACGCCCGGCGCGATGCTGGGGTCGAGGAAGTCCACATCGAAGCTGACATGCAGATGGGTGTTCTCGTCGATGCCTGCCAGCGCTGCTTCTACGGTGCGCTTCATGCCGTTCTCATCGATGTAGCGCATGTCATAGACATCCACCTTGTGGGTCTTGATCAGGCGCTTCTCGTCCGGGTCAACCGAACGGATGCCGATCTGATGCATCTGCGCCGGGGTGATCGCCGGCACGGTGCCGCCGAGGCGGGTCAACGCATCCGGGCCGAGGCCGCACAGGCAGGCCACCGGCATGCCGTGGATGTTGCCCGACGGGGTCACGTCGCTGGTGTTGAAATCCGAATGGGCATCCAGCCACAGCACGCGCAGGGTCTTGCCTTGCTCGCGGCACCAGCGCGCCACGGCGGTAATCGAACCAATGCCCAGGCAATGGTCGCCACCGAGCATGATCGGCATGCGGCCGGCCTGCAGTTCGGCATAGCTGGCTTCCATCAGCGCGTGGTTCCACGCCACCACTTCATCCAGGTGGCGGTAGCCTTCCACCGGCGCGGTCCACGGGTTGCGCGGGCCATCCAGGTTGCCCAGGTCGCGCACGTCCACGCCGCGCGCCTCCAGCGCCTCCGGCAGGCCCGCCACGCGCAGCGCTTCCGGGCCAAGCCGGGCACCACGATGGCCCGCACCCACGTCGGTGGGAACGCCAATCAGGGATACGGAGATGGGATGGGCCATGGGTGCCTCCTGCGGGGGGAAAAAGAAGCACAGTCTAGCCAGAGCTGTGTGACACCACTCGCGGCGGTGCAGCAGGGCATTGGCATGGCATGATGCCGCGCGGACCCGACCGTCCTTCATGGAAGATTGCGATGTCGCCCTTCATCAATACCGCGTGGCCACGCTTTTTCACCGTGGCGCTGCCCATCGCCCTTTTTGCGGTTCTGTTGAACAGCACGGTTGATGCGACGCCGAACGGTTGGTTGATCCAGATGGCGCTCCTGCTGGTGCCGTTCTCGACCCTGGTATTCCTCGGGTTGGGTTGGCAGCGTCTGCGCAAGGCACACGCTGAATATCCAATCCTGAAGAGTGAACTGCACCGTATGCTGTCGGCGTTGATCGGCAACGTAAAAGTGGCCGCGCTGTGGTTCGGGCTGACCTTGGTCGGAACGTTCGCCCTGATGCTGACGTGGGTATTGCTGCGGAAGACGTGTGGCTGACGCGCGGCGGGTCGCGCTCAGAGAATCGCCGACGACCACGCTTCGGTGCGGAACAGGCGCTTCTTCAGCACGTCGATCCGCCATTGCCCTGCCACGCGCTTGAGCACGAACAGGCGTTCGTAACGTAGCGCGCGGGATTTCTGTGCATGGTCACGTACCAGCACTTCGGCCTTGGAGGCCGTCGGCTGACCGACGGCGGCCAGCAGATCCTCCGGCACGTGCACCGGCGGATTGCCCACCGACATGCCCGTGGCATACACCCGCTTCCGGTCGGTACACCAGGCCGCAAGGATGTTCGCGCGCTCCTGTTGGAATGATGGACTACCGAGCAGGTCTCCACCGGCCTTGGCATCACGGTAACCACGTGTTTCCCACGCATGGCAGGCCAGCATATAGCCACGCACCACGGCTGCCGGTTCCCCTTCTGCGGCCGGTTCAGGCCACACAAGCGGCGGCGCCTCCTCCAACACCGGTGGCATCTGTGCGCCCGCTGCCTGCAGGCACTGCACCACAGCCGCATGCCCGCGCGCTTCGGCCAGCGACAGCGCATTGCGTCCTTCGAAATCCACGCGTGCAACATCAGCACCGCCAGCCAGCAACAGCTCGACCATCGGCAGATGACCGCCCTGCGCCGCCACCATCAGCGGTGTGCGATGCAGTTCCGGCGAGGCCACGTTCAGCGAGGCGCCGCGCGCGATCAGCAGGCGTCCGATGTCTGCGTCGTCGCGCTCGGCCGCCCATCCCAGTGCGGTAAAGCCCACGGCCGCACAGGCATGCTCGATGTTGGCACCGCGGTCCAGCAGCCGCGCCACCGCGTCAGCCTTTCCGGCGATCACCGCCGACAACAACGGCGTGCGTCCGGTGCCTTTGTGCCGCCACTCGATGTCCGCGCCGGCATCCAGCAGTGCGTCGATGCGGTCGAGATCCTGTTGTTCGGCCGCCTTGGCCAGGAGGTGGGACATGGGGGCTTCCATGGGGTTGGCACAGGCCGAGTAGCTTAGTGCCGTCGCAACACCGGGGCCACTTTGTACCGACGTGCAGCGTCGATGCCATTGGCCGCTTATAGTGATCAGGTGGGTGAATCGCACAGGCGGTTAAGTTGGCTTTACACGTCGTTTCGCCCTGCGCGCAGGTGGCTGTGCTGCGATGGGCTATATGCCCGCACGTTCCAGCGCTGCGCGATATGTCGCTTTTGCCATGCAACTGCGCAGAACAAGCCAATCGCGATAATTCATTTTTCCTTTCAGATCGCCCGATGCCATCGAAACAAACGACTGGCAGGCGGTGATTTCACATGCGCATGATGAATCGCCACCTGCAAAGGTGGCCGGGACTTCCAAGCCCGTTTAATCGAAGCTGTATACGCTTGCCAGCCGGCGTCGTCCTTCCAGGTGCGGCGCCGGCTGGCAATCCGTTCGCCGATCGACGGCGGGCGGTGCGTGGGGGCCCTGTGCCCGCCGGCTCATCGATTTCCGGTCTTGGAAGCCACGCATCGCCCGCCACCCTATCGTGGCGGCGCCTCTGTTCCTGACGAGGATGCCCGCATGTCCAAAGCCCATCACCCCTACCTGACCGCAACCCTGGGCGAGGCCGCCCTGCGCCTGCCGCCGGAACTGGCGCAGCCGTTGGAAGCGGCCTTCGCCGCTGCGAACGAGGCACCCGCGCCGATCAATCTGCCCGGCTGCCTGCAGCGCATCCGCGCCGGTGATGCCGCCGACGGACAGCCGTGGACGGGGCCCGCCAGCACACCCGGCCAGGCAGTGGCCGCCGCACGCCGGGACCGCGCTGCGGTTGGCCTGGTGTCGCTGCTGGAGCTGTATCACGCCGCTGAGCGCGTGCGCGTAGACGGGGAAGAGAAAGACGATATCGGCGATGGCACGCGCGAAGGGCTGATACTGGCCTGTCGGGGGCTGGCGGAGTATGTGGCGTTGCAGGTGGGCGGGACTCAATAATGCGGAACATTGAGATCCCAATTGCACAGGTTCACAACGTCACTGTCCCAGCTATCGAATCGAGCATACCCGCTGCTGGAATGAGCACACCTTATCCAAACCTGAAACCTGTTCTCGTTGAGCTGCGGCTGGACGAAGTGGATTCGCGCGGCGGTGCTGTTGCCGAGATGATCGCGTCCACCGCACGCCCCATGGCGCGTTCCATGAGTCCTGAACTCATGTGGTATAGCTTCGTCTTGAATGACAGAGCCATCACCCGAATCCGTCCCGGCACGCGGACAAACTGCACGATCTCATTCATCAACTACGACGGTGCGAAGGAGGCGTTCCCCTGTGGCACATTGGCCACCTTCGGAGACGGATCGTCGACAAGAGGCTTGATCCGCATCATCCGGTTTGATTGAACCTGTTCGCGCCAGACTTTCTGAGATCGCCGAGCGTGAGCGAAATGCCCTGATGCTTTACACAGCGCTGGCGTGCAATCGCACACCCAGGGCCCGGGTCACCTTCAGGATGGTCGCGAAATCCGGGCTGCGCTCGCCCGACAGTGCGCGATACAGACTCTCGCGCGACAGGCCCGCCGCACGCGCAACCTTGCTCATGCCCTGAGCGCGAGCGATATCGCCGAGCGCCTTTGCGATAAATGCAGAATCACCGTCGCTTTCTTCGATGCAGGCGTCGAGATAAGCCGCCATCTCCTCCGGCGTCCGAAGATGCTCGGCCACATCAAATGATTTGAGTTCGACTTTTCTCTTGATGGCCATGATGGTACAGCTCCGGTACTTCGGTATTGAGTCGTTTCGCCTACAGCCAGTTCGATGCTCAAAGGGCACGCGCAATCTCCCTGGCCTTCTCGATATCGCGCTGCTGTGAACCCTTGTCGCCTCCAACCAGGAGAATCACCAACTCCCTGCCGCGCTGGATGTAGTACACGCGGTAACCCGGTCCTGCATCGATACGCAATTCAGAAACGCCATCCGCCAGATAGCGGTGATCACCGGGATGGCCTCCAGCGAGCTGACCGATACGGGCCAGGATGCGAGCGCGTGCGGTTACGTCCTTGAGAGCGTCAATCCATGTCGCGAACTGACGGGTACGCTGGATCTTCATGGAGGACTGTAGCCTACTGGCTACAGTCCTTCAACTATCGGGAATGCACACATGGAACTGTGCTCGGTCTCCCATCTGGCACTCCCTCCCTCGCAGCCGACGCCCCGTCTTTTCAAATTGGAAAGTGGAACCGGGTGCGTTTTCAGTAGCTCATTGTTCACGCGGACCCGATCCGCACTCACAAAATGCTGTGCTAGATTCAAGAGTGTGACATTGGCGCGCGAGATGCTTTCATGAATGCATGGGTCGAGAAATGCGCTTCTTCATCAAAACGCGGACTTCAGCGCCGCCTCTGGATCGCAGCGCGTCGTCGCCTCGCGATCGCTATTCCGGCGCTTGTGCTGGCAGCATGTTCGAGCGCCGCGCCGCCGAAACCATCAGATCATCTGAATCAAAGACAGTCCGTCGAATCAGGGGGTGAAATTGGTATGGAGCGATTCAAGAACGACATCGAGCGATTGTCTCGTGTGCGTTTTGATGATGTCGACGCATTGAACGAACAGCTTCACGTGCATCTTGGAGAGCCGACTCGGCAGGGCCTGAGGGACGAACGAACCGCAGAACGTGGAATGTTGGGTGGCCTTGAAGTTCGGAACATCACGCTGAGAAGTGCTGTCGACAATCCCGCGCAGGCGAAGCTTGCTTTTGATGTCACGCCCCCGAGCGTTGCGCTCGAAGAGATCATCTGGGAGGGAACGGCCCAGTATCCACCCCGGCCTGATGCCCCTGGCTCCCGCCCCTACTGGACCGCGCCAGTGAACGGCGCTGAGGTTGTACTCACTCTCGCCCCAGACAATGTGACATTGACCCACGTATTGATCAGTCAGCGTTGACCCCGTGGGCAGGAGCCCCAGCATGGAACGTACTGAAGACTCTGTACTGCCACAGCCGCAGGAGGGTGCTCGCCCAGGCCCCGTACGTCGTCCGGCATCCCCGCTGGCTGACCCCTCGTTGGCGCCACTTCTGGCGAAATCCCCAACACTTCGGGCGGGCCTCGCACAGGCTGAGCGCGACGATCTGGATATTGTCTGGGGGCAAGCCGGTATGGGCACCTATCTTGTTCCCGGTGAGAAGATCGTTATTGACGAGAATGCGGTTGGGCAGGGCTCCAGAATCGCGCGCTCTCTTTCCCACGAGGTAGGGCACCATCTCTTCACCGAACGTCCCGATCCAACGTCCAAGCAATCCTATGTAAACACCCTGCTACGAGGAGAAGCGGCTGCGACGCTCAGTAATGTCCAGGTCCAGCGTGAACTCATCGCGGCTGGTGGACCCGACATTGGCGTGTCGGGTACGGGCAATCGGCCACAACAGTATGGAGCCATTGCCGTAGAACTCCAGGCCGGGCGGATCAATCGGAACCAGGCACTTGGACAGATCGCTGAGGTGTTCAAAACGGAGGCTCCCTCTGTTGGTCCTCATGCGACATACGAGCTTTACTATGGCGCGCACTATGATCAGCACATAGCACCTGTGCAACGTCGACGCAGGCCGGAGCCAGAATTTGACGCCGAGAGCGCTGCGGCTACGGAAAGAATCGCCGCGGTCGCCGACGACTCACCCTCAATGCAACGAGCAGCTTCCTCAGTAGCTGAACTCGACGATGCTGACCGTTCTCTCTATAGGCAGATAAGAGCAGGTGTGGAACGCCTGGACGCCGAGAGCGGGAAGCACTGGGATGAGTCGAGCCAGCGCATGTCTGCGAGTTTGTTGGTGCTCGCGAAGGAGCAAGGGCTTTCAAGAGTTGACCACGTTGTATTGAACAACCCGACAGAGTCCCTTGCACGTGGCGAGAAGGTATTCATCGTCGAGGGAGCGATGGACGATCCTGCCCAACGCCGTGGAACCATGAATACGATGGATGCGCTTCGCACATCTGAAGCAGAATCACTTCATCGCGCCGAGGCGTTGGCAGTAAATCTTGAACAGCCATCAGCGCAGCAGGTTCATGCGCAGGATGGGCCATCGTTCTCAAGGTAAGACTGCCGAGGCGCTGGGTGTGCCGCCTTTCGAACCACCCGGCAAGCGCCTGTAGCATTGCAAAGTGGCGCCGACACATGGGGGACCGCTTATCCGAATCGAACGGATGACCTGGTTGCCGTGGAACAACTGACGCTGTTGGCTGGAGCGAGGGCATCAGCCCCGTTTTCGCATGGGGACAAGATGCACACAATCGCAATCTTCCTGGTCAGCGTCTGCACCATTGTTCTTTCAGGCTGCGCGACTACCGCACTTCCGAAAGGGGTTGCCTCAGCTGGATATACTGAAGTTGTTTCCGTCCCTCTAGGCCCTCTTCGCTACTTCTACACGGCTTCCATGCTTCCTGGTCAGAACGCCGTAGGCACGACTTATCTCGTCCGCTGCGCGAACACCGAGCGGACGATCAACCTACAGATCGCGGATGGGCTTACGATTGACGCCGAAGAGGCTTGTGCACGTGTCGATGCGGCGGCTGCCTCATCCGAGTCATGGATACCGGCAGCATCGAATAGCTATCGGATCCTTCTTGTACAGGAAGGCACTTCTGCGGTAGCGCGGGCAAGGTCGCTTGGCCGCTTTGCCACGGGCAGGACGCTCGCGCTTGTGTCACCGGTCTACGGCGATCAACACCGGACCTTCGCAAATCTCGTTGATCTGGTTGCGCACGAGAGCGTTCATGCATTGGGCCATGCTACAAAGCATCCCCGAGCGCTGGACGAAAGAAGCGCCTACTACGCGGGCCTATGCGCGCAACTTCAGATCAACGGCTTCATCACGGAAGAAGGTTTGCCGGGGGCCCCTCTCGCGTCCGGCGATCAGGCCGTACGCTACTCCTCGCAGGAAGCCTATCGCGTGCGGCTGGAAATCTATCCGTTGCTGGCGGGCGGAGGCATCCGGCTTGGAACTCCACCCGGCAAGTTGATGCTGCATCGTTGTCAGCAGATCAGACGCGAGATGAATCGGCTTCGGTAGCCTCATTGGCCCCGTCCAGAACCTGAGCCCAAGGGTCGTTTCCCCGATCATCGCGAATGGGCCAGCGTCCCGCTCTGGCCTTTTTTATTGAAACCGCCATTTCCAACGCGTTTCGGCGCTTCTCATGTGGTGCCGCTTATCCGAATCGAACGGATGACCTACTGTTTACAAGACAGTTGCTCTACCAACTGAGCTAAAGCGGCATGGGTGGTGCACCGGCGGCAGCGCCTCGGTCCGGGGATTCTAGCGCAACCGTGTGCATTCCAGCGACCGGCTCTGTGCCGCCCCGCTGCGCTGCTGGGCCTGGGCCGGCTGCGTGCCCGCCGCCAGCTGCCCTTCCAGCCACCACTGGCCGGCGTCACCGCTGGCGACCAGGCGCGGCTGGAAGCCGGCGGCCTGCACCGCCGCCATGCGGCGCTCGGCGCCTTCACGGTTGCGGTACTGGCCCAGCGCCACGGCGTTGATGTCCTCGCCTTGGCTGATGATGTAGTAGTCGCTCAGACCGGCGGCGACGATGCGCTTCACCGTCGCCTGGGCTTCTTCGCGATTGGCGGCGGCTGGCAGCATCACCCGGAAACGGGCGCTGCCGCTGGCAGCGGGCTGTTCGCGCAGGCGCACCTGGCTGAGCACAGTACCGGCCTTGCCTTGCGCACTGGTCGCGGCGGCGCGGTCGGCGAACGGGCCCAGCGCGATGCAGCGCGGCGGCTCGGCAGCCACGGGCGGGGTTACGGGTTTTTCCGGCGCCGGGGCCGGTGCAGGCGGTGTTACCGGCTTGGCAGCGGCAGCAACCGGCGTAGCCTCAGCCACCTGCGGCTTGGCGACCTCCGGCTGGGCCGGCGTAGCTGGTGCAGGCGTGGCAGCCACAGCCGTCTTCGCCGCCGGTTCGCGCTCCATCAGCGGCGCAGTCGGGGCGGCAGCAGTGGCCTGGGCGGCCGCAGCGGCATCCACGCCACCGGGCACCCACCGCAACTCGGCCACACCGGCCGGTTGCGGCGGCGGCGCGGGCGGTTGCGGTGCATCGCGCAGCAGCCACCAGCAGGCGACGCCAAGATTGAGGATGGCCAGTACGACGATCAGGGCACGGGTCAGCATGCGCGGATACTAGCCTG
Organism: Stenotrophomonas sp. GD04054; assembly: GCF_029836955.1. Taxonomy (NCBI): domain Bacteria; kingdom Pseudomonadati; phylum Pseudomonadota; class Gammaproteobacteria; order Lysobacterales; family Lysobacteraceae; genus Stenotrophomonas; species Stenotrophomonas sp. GD04054. Next base: position 58,981 of record NZ_JAOECR010000025.1, read on the forward strand.
CGGGCTGGTGCACCGCCCAGCGGGCGAGGCCATCCAGCACCAGCGATGGGTGGTAGTCGGCGCCGGGCAGCAGCGGCATCAGCGCCGGTGCGCCGCCACCATGCACCAGCAGCGACGGTGCCACGCCCAGCAGCGTGTGCGCCTGCTGTGCGCTGCGTTCGATCAGCGCCACGGCCGCGCCGTCGCAGCCAGAGGCCAGCGCGTCGGCGGTGTCGTTGGCGAACTCGCTGTAGTCGCCGCCGGTCGCCGGCAGCTGCACGGCACGCGCGTGCAGTGCTTCGCGCATGGTGGTGGGCGATGCGGAAATGCGGCCACCGTGGTGCTGGCCATCGGCGTCGAGCAGGTCAATGGTCAGTGCGGTGCCCACGCCGACCACCAGCACCGGGCGCTGCGCCTTGGCCGCAGCCAGCAGGGCCAGGAAGCGGTCGACGCCGAACTTTTCCGGCTTGGCATAGGCAATGCGCACGCCCGCGCATTCGGCGCTGGTGCGCACCACGTGCACGTGTTCGAAGCGGCGCTGCAGCTGGTCCAGCATGGCGCTGGTCAGCGACGGTGCGGCCACGCTGGCCACGAACGCGGTGGTGCCGCTGGGCAGGCTGTGCGGCGGCTGCCCGGCCATGCCTTCGGCGCCATGCGCCCAGGCCTGCACATCACCGGCTCGGTCACCCTGCAAAGGCGCGAACTTGAAGCGCGAGTTGCCCAGGTCGAACAACCAATCGCTCATGCCGCCCTCACGCTGACTTCGCCGGCGTGCAGCAGGCGTTCCTGGCCATCGATGCGCACGCGCAGCGCGCCGTCGTCAGCCAGGCCAAGTGCGGTGCCGTGCTGCCACTGCCCGTCCAGTTCCACGCGCACTTCGCGGCCGGCCAGCATGTCGAACGCGGCGTAGCGCGGCAGGAACGGGGCCAGTCCTTCGCGATCGAATTCTTCCAGCGCCGGCAGCAGGCGTGCCAGCACCGCGGCGACAACCACGTTGCGGTCCACCGGCTTGCCAGCCAGCGTATCCAGGTCTACCCACGGCTGGGTGATCTGCTCGGCGAACGACGGCGGCATGTGCGTGTTGATGCCGATGCCGATCACCGCGCGCGCCGGGCCGGCGTACTCGCCACCGCCTTCTGCGAGCAGGCCGACCAGCTTGCGCTTGCCGTCGACGATCAGGTCGTTCGGCCACTTCAGCTGCGCCTGGGTGTAGCCCAGGTCATGCAGCGCTTCGGCGACGGCGATGCCCGCTACCAGGCTCAGCCCGGCGAGGCGGCCGAGGCCACCGGAGTACAGGCGCAGCACCGACAGGTAGATGTGCGCGGCCAGCGGCGAGGCCCAGGCACGCCCACGACGGCCACGGCCACCGGTCTGGCGTTCGGCCAGCAGGACGCTGACCCCGCGCTGGGGCGCGCTGCAACGCAGCAATTCAGCGTTGGTCGAGTCCACCGTCCAGGCCACCTGCAGGTCGTGCAGCAGGGCCTGGACGTCGGCAGGCAGGCCGGCGCGGATCGCGTCCGGGTCCAGCAGGTCGACCGGGCGGGTCAGGCCATAGCCTTCGCCAGCACGGCCCTCGATGTCCACACCGGCGGCCCTAAGTCCTTGAATACGCTTCCAAATGGCCGCCCGGGTCTGACCCAGCTCACGGGCCAGGGCGTCGCCGGACAGGCGACCGGCAGCGAGTTTGGCCAGCAATTGGCGATCGTCCACGGCAGCTTCCACGAAGTCAGGAAGGAATTATGCGGGAAAGCCGCCAGCGACGCCCGCCACGCTGGGTTTCGCGGGGGCTTCCAACGGGGCGCCGGGTTCGGGCTAGAATCGGGAACTCACCCTCCCTTAACGTGGATGTCGTCAATGCGCCGTTATGCCCATTGCCTGATCCTGCTGATGATGCCCTTCGCGGCGTCTGCGACAGCAGCGCTGGACGACAGCCGCGGCGCCTGCGTGTCGTCCAACGGTGATGCCGCCTCGCAGCGCGCACCGACCGCGACCGCCTCGGCCGCCACCACCAAGCCGGCGGCGGTACGCCCGGCGGCCAGCACCACCACCGGTGGCGGTGGCAGCGACGACGACATGCTGCCGCGCATCCGCGCGCCGAAGTGGCACAGCTACCTGCCGGGAATGTTCCGCTGATCAAGTCGTTGCTGCAGTGGCTGCGGCCTGCGCCGCGGCCGATCGACGATGCACTTTGGGATGACGCCTGCCGCCGCGCGGCGTGGCTGCACGGACTGGACGACGAACGCCGCACGCGCCTGCGTGTGCTGACCACGCGCTTCCTGCATGAGAAGACCATTACCCCGATTGGTGAGCTGCAGCTGCAGGCCGGCGATGGCGTGCTGCTGGCCGCGCTGTGCTGCCTGCCGCTGCTGGAATTCGGCGAAGTGGGACTGGAAGGCTGGTCGCAGCTGATCGTCTACCCGGATGCGTTCCGCGTGCACCGCAGCCACATGGATGCGGCCGGCGTGCTGCATGAGTGGGATGACGAACTGATTGGCGAATCGTGGGACAGCGGACCGTTGATCCTGTCCTGGGCCGATGTGCAGGCCGACCTGGCGGCGCCGCACGAGGGCTACTGCGTGGCGGTGCACGAGATGGTGCACAAGCTGGATGCACTGGATGGTGCGATGGACGGCACGCCGCCGCTGCCGCGCGCATGGCAGCGCGAGTGGGCGGCCACGTTCCAGCAGGCTTACGATGCCTTCTGCGTGCGGGTGGATGCCAGCGAAGAGACGTTGATCGATCCGTATGCGGCCGAAGCGCCGGAAGAGTTCTTCGCGGTGACCAGCGAGTACCACTTCTCCGCGCCGGATCTGCTGCAGCAGGCGTTGCCGGAGGTCGCTGCGCAACTGCGGCGGTTCTATGGCAAGCCGCCGACGATCGAAA
>NZ_JAOECR010000026.1:0-59354 GCF_029836955.1 Stenotrophomonas sp. GD04054
GGGACGGGTTTACGGCGTCCCCCGACCCGCCTACCCACCCGGCCAAACCCATGAACCCGAGCTTTTCAGCGACCAACCCACCCCCACCACGGAGGGGCTCCGCCGTTCGCCGACCCCCGCCGAAGGCGCGCTTTCCACGGAAGAAATAATTTTCAAAAGACGTGTCGATTCCCAGCCCCCTGGTTCGTTGTATCCAGTGAAGTGCACGCACCAGGCGTCCCCACGGGAGACCGCAATGAAAGTGATGGTGATCGTGAAGGCCAACGCCGACTCCGAAGCCGGCCGCATGCCCAGCGAACAGGAACTGTCCGAAATGGGCGCCTTCAACGAACAACTCGTGGCCGCCGGCATCATGCTGGCCGGTGAAGGCCTGCATGCCACCCAGCGCGGACGTCGCATTCATTTCGGCGGCGGCGCGCCGAAGGTCGAGGCCGGTCCGTTTGGCCCCGCCAGCGAACAGATCGCCGGTTTCTGGCTGTGGGACGTGCGCTCGCTGGACGAGGCCGTTGAATGGGCCAGCCGCGCGCCGTTCAACAGTGGCGGCACGCTGGAGCTGCGCCCGCTGATTTCCGCCGAAGACTTCGGTGAAGCCTTCACCCCCGAATTACAGCAGCAGGAACAGCGTCTGCGTGCACAGCTGGAAGGTTGACCCGATTCATTTCCCCCGCCGGGCATGGCCCGGCGCCACCCCCCTGAAACCCACGACGGAGCATTGCCATGAAATTGATTCCCTTCCTCGGCTTCAGCGGCCAGGCCCATGAGGCGATGGCGTTCTACGCCAAGGCACTCGGTGGCCAGGTCACCTCGGAAATGAAATACCGCGACATGCCGCCCTCCGATGGCTCGCCGGGCTGCAACGAGATGCCGCCGGAAACCCTGGACCACGTCGCGCACAGCCAGCTGGAAATCGGTAGCGCCATCGTGATGGCGGCCGACGGTCCCGGCGGTGGCGAGGGTGGCTCGACCACCATCAATGTCGACGTCGACAGCATCGAAGAAGCCGAACGCGTGTTCGCCGCGCTGGCCGACGGTGGCCAGGTGCAGATGCCGATCGCCGAAACGTTCTGGGCGCACCGCTGGGGCATGTTGATCGACCGCTACGGCAAGCCGTGGATGGTCAACTGCATGAAGCAGCCCTGAGTCCTCTTTCTTTCATCCACAAGGAGCTTCACCGATGAATGCACCGCAACCGCAGATGATCTTCGTCAATCTTCCGGTGAAGGACCTGGAGAAATCCAAGGCCTTCTTCACCGCGCTGGGCTACAGCTTCAATCCAACTTACACCAACGATGACGCGGCAGGCATGGTCATCAGCGAGAGCATCTACGTGATGCTGCTGACCCAACCTTTTTTCCAGCAGTTCACCAACAAGCCGATTGCCGATGCGCACACCCACACGGAAGTGATCAACGCACTCTCGGCACCCAGTCGCAAGGCAGTTGACGAGTTGGTGGACAAGGCACTGGCGGCCGGCGCCAGCGAACCGCAGCCGGCGCGCGACCTGGGCTTCATGTACCAGCGCGGCTTCCAGGATCTGGATGGCCATCTCTGGGAAATCGCACACATGGACGGCGAGCCGGGCTGACGGCCGCCGCAGGGAGAATCCTCATGGCTTACGTGGATGCTTACGTGCTGCCGTGCCCCCAGGACAAGGTGGCGGCCTACCGCCGCCTTGCCCGCAAGGCCGGTGCGGTGTGGAAGGACCATGGCGCGCTGCAGTACATGGAATGCGTGGCTGACGATGTGGAACCGGGAAAGAGCACGTCCTTCCCGCGTGCGGTCAAGGCAAAACCGGGCGAAACGGTGATCGTCGCCTTCGTGGTGTTCCGTTCGCGCGCGGCACGCGACCGTATCAACGCGAAAGTGATGGCGGACCCACGGCTGGCGTCGCTGGGCCCGAAGGACATGCCGTTCGACACCAAACGCATGTTCTGGGGCGGCTTCAAGCCGATAGTTGAAGCGTGAGCTGCGGCGCTTGTGCGGGCCGGGCGTGCGTGCTGTGATCGGCGCATGCTCGAGCCCGCACTGACGCAGCGTCTGGAAACCCTCTGGCGGATGGAGTCGCCGGTGTTGATCGCGCGCCTGGCGCGGCTGCTCGGGGGCGATGTCGGCCGCGCCGAGGAGCTGGCCCAGGACACCTGGCTGGCCGCGCTGGAGCGCTGGCCGGAGCAGGGCATCCCGGACAACCCCGGAGCCTGGCTGATGACCACTGCGCGCAACCGTGCCATTGATGTGCTGCGCCAGCACCAGCGGGTGGCGCAGCAGCATGCGCAGTGGGGCGAGGAACTGCATCCGGCGCCGCTGCCGGCGCCCGATGACAGTCAAGCGCTGGAAGATGATCTGGGTGACGACCTGCTGCGGCTGATGTTCGTGGCCTGCCATCCGGTGCTGCCGGCCGATGCACGGGTGGCATTGACCCTGCGCCTGCTGGGTGGCCTGACCACTGTCGAGATCGCGCGCGCCTTCCTGCAGCCCGAGCCGACCATCGCCCAGCGCATCGTGCGCGCCAAGCGCACCTTGGCGCAGAAGCAGGTGCCCTACGAGGTCCCGCGTGCTGACGCGATGCCCGAGCGGCTTGGTTCGGTGCTGGAAGCGATCTACCTGGTGTTCAACGAAGGCTATGCGGCCAGTGCCGGTGACGACTGGATGCGCCCGGCACTGTGCGAGGAGGCGCTGCGGCTCGCGCGCATCCTGGCGCACCGGCTGCCGGTGCCGCCGGTGCTGGGCCTGCTGGCGCTGATGGAGCTGCAGGCCTCGCGTGCCGCGGCACGGACCGATGCGCAGGGCGTGCCGGTACTGCTGGACCAGCAGAACCGCGCGCGCTGGGACTGGCTGCAGATTGAACGCGGGCAGCAGGTGCTGGCGCGCGCGCTGGCCGCCGGTGGCGCTGCTGATCCCTATGTACTGCAGGCGCGTATCGCAGCGTGCCATGCAGCGGCGCGCCGCCCCGAGGATACCGACTGGCCGCGCATCGCAGCGCTCTATATGCAGCTGCTGCAGGTGCAGCCCTCGCCGGTTGTTGCATTGAACCGGGTCGTGGCGGTGCTGCGCAGTGACGGTGCCTTCGCGGCGTGGGCGCAGCTGCAGCCGTTGCTGGTGGACGCGCGACTGCGTGAGTACGCGCCGCTGCAGGTGGTGCGCGGGGAGTTACTACAGGCGCTGGGGCGCGACCTGGACGCACGTCACGCTTTTGCGGAAGCCGCCAGACTCAGCCAGAACCAGGCAGAGCGGGGCCTGCTGCGGCAACGGGCCGGCCTGCCTCCCACGGAGTGACCTCGACGAAGGCAGCACTTGTCGGCGGGCCCGCGAGCCGTTATGTTTCGCGCCCAGCGGACGCGTCAGCGTCCACTTTCCATGCGTATTGACCGAGGAGCGGTTGGATGTATTCAAGGACGAAGAGCGCATCGCGCGCTTTTGCGCGCCTGCTTGCCTGTGCCCTGTGCCTGGCCGTATGGCCGATGGCCGTACAGGCGGCAGACAAATCACAGCAGGCCTATTGGGCCGGTTTTGCCTATACCGCTGATGCCGCTGCCGTGCAGGCGACCACACCGCATGCGCATGCGGTGCTGGAACAGCGCGGCCTGATCCCGTTGAACCAGGCCCTGGCACAGTCGCTCAAGCGCCGCGCCCCGGCCCACCTGCAGCTGATCGACCAGCCGGTGGCGATGCTCGACGGCACCACCAGTGCGACAGTGCTGGCCGCGGCACTGGACCGCGAACTGGTCTCGGTCGAGCCGATCGGTGACCAGTACAAGGTGCTGGTGGAAGTGGCGCTGCAGGCGCTGTTCTTCGATTTCCGCGAGCGCCAGGTGATCGCGTCCTATCCGCTTACCCTGCAGCGCATCGACGTGCAGGATTACCGGCCGGACAACGACGATATCGACGCGATCGTCGCCGATCTCCTGTATGGCAGCGCCGATACCAGCCTGTCGCAGGTGCTGGCTGCCAGCCTCGCCCAGGCCAGGCTGCCCGATGCCGCCGTGCGTCGCCTGCAGGTCGGTGGCGTAACCCTGTCCGACGTGGTCCGCGCCAAGCTGCCCGACCCGAAGTGGGAAGCCCCGCTGCGCGCCACACTGGCCCATGAGCTGTCCAAGACGCTGTCGTCCAATACCGGCGTCGGCCTGCTGCCGCCGGCCTCGGGCCAGGCGATCGGTGGTGCGATGGCGGCGCGCTTTGCCGACGGCAAGGTCTACCAGCTGAAGATTCCCGAGCCGGACTACGTCATCAACCTGCAGGTGGATGCGCTGAAGAACGGCGTGATCGAAGAAACGCCGGCGATGAAGACGATGCTGTTCGGCGCGTTCTTCACCGCCAAGGTGACCGAGCCGTTCTCCGGCAAGGTCTATTTCGAACAGCCGCTGCGCAAGGGTGCCACCAAGGTGGTGCCGGTCACGCAGTGGCAGGTCGACCAGTGGTCGGCCAGCTACGAAACCCTGCTGGCCGGCTTCGATGCCTTCGCCGGCGCCGCCGCCAAGCGCGCCGATTCGCGCGGCTGGCTGGACGAACAGAAGCCGGGCGGCCGCCCGTTGCAGCAGCAGACCCAAGCCCTCCAGGAGTTGATCAAGTCATGTCGTTGATGCGTACCATCCTGCTCATCCTCATCGCCCTGGTGGTGGCCTCCCCGGTCGCTGCACAGACCGCCAGTTCACGCGGTACCGGTTCGGCCAGCTACGGCCTGCGCCTGAGTGCCGACACCCGCGCCCAGGCCCTGAACAAGGCCAAGGTCAATGCACTGGAGGCGTACATCGCCGAAACCGGTGCGGCCAAGCTGCGCCTGTTCGAAGCACGTCGCTCCGAGTTCATCGGCGAGATCGACCGCTACGTGCTCAGCGCCGTGCAGCTGTCGGACACCGAAGACAAGAAGGCCAAGACCTACACCGTCACCGTCCGCGCCGAGATCAACACCACACTGCTGCAGACCAAGCTGGATGCCGGCTCGGCCGTGGCCGGTGCCACCGCCGCGCAGCGCTCGCTGCTGACCTTCCTGTTCATGGCGCGCTCGCAGGACACCGTGCAGTCGTTCCAGGACAAGGAATACCGCCGCGTCGACGCCAGCAGCAGCTACAGCGAGAACACCCGTGAAGGCGACAGCTTCCGCGGCAACTCGGTCAGCACCAACGGCAGCATCAACCAGAATGGTTCGATGTCGGTCACCAGCGGTGGCAGCACCACCCAGCGCAGCGACAACATCAGCTGGAAGGTGGCCAACGCCGCCGAAGTGAACACCGCGATGACCGGCGCCTTCAGCGCCGCCGGCTACGAAGTGGTTGAAGCCGAATACGTGGAAGGCGAGTCGCGCGGTCTGCTCAGCATCGAGCGTATCCGCAAGGACTTCAGCACCGGCAACGACCTGGCCCCGGCCACCCTGCGTGATACCGCCAACGGCATCCGTGCGGCCAACATCCCGTACATCGCCGTCGGCACCCTCGACGTGGGCATGCGCGACCGTGACCCGGCCAGCGGCAACACCCGCGTGTTCGTCACGGTCACCGGCAAGGTGCTGGATGTGACCGGTCGCTTCCCGCGCACCGTGTCGTCGGTGGGCCCGGTGCAGTTCTCCGGTACCGGCCCGAACGAAACCGTCGCCCGTACCAACGCGCTGCAGCTGGCGGCTGAAAAGGCTGCCCAGCAGATGATCAACGAACTGAACGTCAAGGCGGTTCGTTGATCCGCCACCCCGGTGGGTGCCGAGCTCGCTCGGCATCGCCCTGGGGTTACCGATTTCCCACGTGCCGCTTCGCGGCCGTCTCTCCCAAAAGGACACTCACATGATCCGCAATACCGCTCTTGTCGTGGCCATCGCTGCCGCCACCCTGTCGATGCCGGCCCACGCTGGCCTGGGCAAGCTGAAGGACCTGGCTGGCGCCGCTACCGGCACCTCCAGCAGCAGCGCCTCCAGCGCCGCCGCTCCGGACGAAGCCGCGCAGGAAGCGCTGGTGCGTCGTTTCGTCAGCTCGCAGTCGCACTCGCTGCAGGCCCAGACCTCGTTTGCCCGCGCCTTCGGCCTGGCCGAGCAGGTGCAGCTGCTGGAAGCAGAGCGCCAGGCGCTGTCGTCGGGTTCGGTCAGCGTCGATGCGATGAAGAAGTCGGTGTCGGTCAGTGAAGCTGCGCAGGCGGCGATCAACGAGCGCCAGGCCGCACAGCCGGAACTGAACGCTGAATCCAAGCAGCACTACGCCGAAGGCCTGGTCTCGCTGCTGTCCTCGGCGGCCGAAGCACAGAAGCTGGGCGGCGAAGCCAGCAACTTCACCGCCGGCATGAAGAACCTGGGCGCGACCCAGCTGGCCACCGTCGGCCGCAAGCTGGCCGCCGGTGCATGGGTGGCCAAGGAATCGCCGGGCTTCATCCAGGGCCTGTACGGTTCGACCAAGTCGGCCGTGACCTTCGCCAAGAAGAGCAAGGTGAAGGTGCCGTCCAACGCCGATTCGATGCTCGACACGCTCTGATCCGAGGCGAATCTCCATGCGTATGACCTACCGTTTGATCGGCCTGGGCCTGGCTGCCACGCTGCTTGCAGCCTGTGGCAAGCAGGACACCCCGGCCGCCGCGCCCGCCAAGGACAAGGCAACCAGTGCACTGGCCAGCAATGCGCCAGTGGAAGCAGCGCCCCTGCGTGGCACGCCGGATTTCGGCGGCACCACCCAGGTCGCGCGCGAAGCCGACGGCATCGGCAGCACCCCGGAACTGGCGGTGCTGGCGGCATTGCAGTCGGCGGTGGCGCAGGTCAACGGAGTACGCGTGGCCAGCCAGATGCAGAGCCTGCGTGCAGGCCTGCATGTGGATGTGGATGACGAACACGTCGGCGATATCCGCGCCGACGCGTTCACCCAGCAGATGATCGCCGGCTCGCAGGGCGCGGTGCTGGGCTATGAAATCCTGTCGCAGGATGAAGTGCGGCAGCTGGACGAGGAAACCATCGCCCGCGTGCGCGCCAGCGACGAAGGCTGGAGCTTCAAGGGCTCGGCGTCGGCCAGTGCCTCCGGCGAAGCCTCGGCCAAGAGCGGTTCGGCCTCGGCCAGCGTCAGGGAAAGCTACGACGAGAAGGTCAGCGTCGATGCCAAGCGTGGCGCCAGTTCGTTCGATTCCGACGTGACCCATCGCAGCATGCGCAGCTACTGGAAGGTGCGCGTGCGCGCACAGATCGCCCAGTACCGCGCGCCGGACGAGCAGGGCAAGCCGAAGATCGTGGTTGCACTGCCGCGCACCAAGGCCGGCAGCTATGCCGTGGGCGACGGCCGCGTGGACGCGGACGAAGTGGCCGACGCGATCCGCGCACGCCTGTCCGACACGCTGACCCAGACCCAGCGCTTCATCGTGCTGGACCGCGAGTTCGGCGACGAACTGCAGGCCGAGATCGACCACATCAACAGCGGCAACGTGCGCCTGCAGGACACCGCACGCGTCGGCCAGCAGCTGGCGACCGACCTGATCCTGATCCCGACCATCGAACGCTTCGAGTACCCGCGCAGCGTGCGCAACCTGCGCATGTCCGACCGCCAGGTGACCTCGTACTCCGGTGGCGGCCGCATTACCCTGCGCCTGATCAACGCCACCACCGGCCAGGTGGTGATGTCCGACAGCTTCGACCACCAGCTGGCCTCGACCGGCCCCAGCACCCTGCCGCGCGTGGTCAACGGCCGCAGCATGGCCGCGGCGATGATGGAATCGCTGTCCGGCCAGATCGGTACCACCATCGTCACCACGCTGTTCCCGGTGTCGGTGGTTTCGGTGGACGGTGACCAGGTGGTGCTGAGCCAGGGCGGTGACACCGTCCAGGTCGGCCAGCGCTGGCAGGCCGTGCGCCTGGGCGAAGAACTGAAGGACCCGCAGACCGGTCGCTCGCTGGGCCGCAGCGAACACCCGTGCTGCACCATCCGCATCGACCGCGTGGCTGCACAGACCTCGTACGGCACCATCGAAGACGGTGTCGACGCCATGCGCGGCGGCTTCCGTCCGGGCCAGATTGAACTGCGCCAGAAGCTGGGCAGCAAGCCGGCTGCTGCCGCTGCCGGCGCAACGGCCTCGGCTGCACCGGCCGCCGCCGCGCGCCCGGCGGCCAAGCCGAAGCCCAAGCCCACTGCCGCCCCGGCCGAAGACCCGAACTGGTAACACGCCAAGGCAGCACACAGATGGGGTCAGAGACCTTTCCCGCAGGGAAAGGGCTCTGACCCCTTCTTGTTTCCGTCCGTGTCGACCAAGGTCGACACCTACCAACAGCAGCGGGAACCTGTCGAAGGCGGGGTGGGTCCGGTTGCGGGGGCGTGAGCCGCATGGATGCGGCGACCGAGCTTACATGGACGTACTTGCAGCGTCCCCCGCAACCGGACCTACCCCGCCTACCCTCAGGAAGCCAGCTCCCGCTGTTGCTTCGGCTGTTGCTGTTGCTGTTGCCCTGGCTTCGGCAGGTGCAGGGCGCAGCCCTGCCGAACCCCTTACACTCCAGAAGGATTTCCCTGCTGGAGAGAGCAATGAAACGAGTAGTACTGGGCGTGCTGGCCCTGTCAGTGTCGAGCGCACTGATGGCGGCCACCCCGAAATTCGATGGCGCGCGGATCTCCGCCGACGTCAAGGAACTGGCCTCCGACGCCTACGAAGGCCGCTCGCCGGCCACCGCCGGCGAAGAAAAGACCGTCGCTTATCTCAGCAAGCAGTTCGCCGACGCCGGCCTGCAGCCGGGCGGCGACCTCAAGGACGGCAAGCGCCTGTGGACCCAGGCCGTGCCGCTGCGCAAGGGCGACATCGTCGGCGCACCGCAGCTGGCGCTGCACCAGGGCGGCAAGACCGTTGCGCTGGAACAGGGCAAGCAGATCGCCGTGCGCGCCGCCATGAACGGCGCCAGCAACGTCGACATCAGCAAGGCCCCGCTGGTGTTCCTCGGCTACGGCGTGAAGGCCCCGGAGCGCAACTGGGATGACTTCAAGGGCGTGGACCTGAAGGGCAAGATCGCCGTCGTGCTGATCAATGACCCGGACTTCGAGACCGGCCAGGGTGATTTCGACGGCAAGGGCATGACCTACTACGGCCGTTGGACCTACAAGTACGAAGAAGGCGCCCGCCAGGGCGCGCTGGGCGTGCTGATCGTGCACGAGACCGCACCGGCGTCGTACGGCTGGGCCACCGTGGCCGGTTCCAACACCAACACCATGTTCGATGTGGTGCGCGACAACCCGGCCGACAGCCACCCGCTGCTGGAAGGCTGGATCCAGCGCGACCTGGCCGTGGAGCTGTTCCGCTCGGCCGGCCAGGACTTCGAGGCGCTGAAGAAGAAGGCGCAGCAGCGCGACTTCACCCCGGTGCCGCTGACCGGCGCCAGCCTGGACGCGAAGTACGCGGTGAAGACCGAAGTGATCACCTCGCACAACGTGGCCGCACGCCTGGAGGGCAGCAGCCACCCGGACGAGACCATCGTCTACAGCGCGCACTGGGACCACATCGGCGTGGGCGAGCCCGACGCACGTGGCGACCGGATCTTCAATGGCGCTCTGGACAACGCCAGTGGCACCGCATCGCTGATCGAACTGGCCCGTGGCTTCGCCAAGGCCAAGCGCCCGCAGCGTTCGCTGCTGTTCCTGGCGGTCACCGCCGAGGAAAAGGGCCTGCTGGGTTCGGAGTACTACGCCACCCATCCGCTGTATCCGCTGGAAAAGACCGTGGCGGTGATCAACATGGATGGCATGGCGCCGTTCGGGCCGTCGCGTGATTTCGGCATCTACGGTGCCGCGCGCTTCGAGCTGCTGGACCAGCTGAAGGACGTGGCCAAGGGCTGGGATATCCGCTACACGCCGGACCCGAAGCCGGAAGCGGGCCTGTTCTTCCGCTCCGATCACTTCCCGTTCGCCAAGCGTGGCGTGCCGGCGCTGTCCTGGTCGGCCGGCCAGGACTGGGTGGACGGTGGCGTGGCCGCAGGCAAGAAGGCCTCCGAGGACTACACCGCCAAGCGCTACCACCAGCAGGGCGACGAGTGGCAGCCGGACTGGGTGTTCGCCGGTGCCGCCCGCGACCTGGAGGTGCTGTACACGCTGGGCAACCAGCTGGCCAACTCGCGCAGCTGGCCAAACTGGAGCAAGGACGAATCGTTCCGCGCCGTGCGTGACGCCAGCGCCGACCAGCGCAAGTAAAGGAATGCGCCGGGTTCGCCCGGCGCCTCCCGGGTAGTGCCGGCCGCTGGCCGGCAACCTTGTGATGCTTGTGGAGGTCATGGGGAGCCGGCCAGCGGCCGGCTCTACCAGAATGGCTTCCATCCCCGCTTTCCGGCCCTTCGTCGCAACCCGCTTGTTTGCCCGGCGGGCCGCCCTATGCTCGGCTCACCCCCTTCCTCCAAGGCGCCGCCGTGTTCGCCAGCCTCTCTCTCCTGCTTCGTCACCTGCTGGCCTGGGCTGCGGCGCTGTTCGTCGCCGGCATGGTCTGGAGCGGCATTTTCAGCGGCATGAACGACGGCCCTGGCTGGGTGTTCGGGCTGCTGGTGATGTTCCTGATGATTTCCGCGCTGGGCAGCGCGATTACCCATGTACGCCGCGTCTGGCTGGTCGCCGGCCGGCTGGATTCGACCACGCTCTCCGGCCGCCAGCGCCGCCAGGTGGAACTGCCGATGGATGCCGGCCAGGCATTCTCGGTGGTGGAAGCGGCCATCGCTGAACTGCCGCGCGTTGAAGACGTGGAAAGTTCGGCCGGCAGCCTGCAGGTGCGGGCCTACGTGCGCCGCGTGGATGCCTGGAACGGCCGCCAGCCATCGCGCTGGAACCTGCCGGCACGGCTGGCGATCAAGCGCAACAGCGTGCTGGCGACGGTCACGCCGGGGCAGGGCACCAGTACCGTCACCCTGTTGTTTGAGCCGGATGCCGGCTGGTGGGCCGACCTGCTGGCACTGGATGAGGGCAGCAACTTCGAGAACGCCGAAGCGGTCACCCGCGCGATCAGCCGCCGTGTTGCCGACCAGCGTCGCGACGAGCAGGCCGCGGCTGAGCAGACCCAGGTGGAAAAGGAGCTGTCGGTGGCCCGGTTGAACCTGCTGCATGCGCAGGTGGAACCGCACTTCCTCTACAACACGCTGGCCAACGCGCAGGTGCTGACCCGCACCGACCCGGCACGTGCCGACCAGATGCTGGGCCACCTGATCCAGTACCTGCGCAGCTCGTTGCCACAGGTGGACGAATCGCTGTCCACGCTGGGCGTGGAGCTGGAGCGCACCCGTGCCTACCTGGAGATCCTGCGTATCCGCATGGGCGCACGGCTGGGGGTGGAGGTGCAGGTACCGAACGAACTGCACGGCGTGCAGCTGCCGGCGATGGCGCTGCAGACGCTGGTGGAGAACGCGATCAAGCATGGCCTGGAACCGAAGCCCGGCGGTGGCACGATCTGGATCCTGGCGCGTGGCTTCGATGACCATGTAACGGTGACGGTGGCCGACGATGGCCTCGGCTTCGGCCAGGGCACCAGCGGTACCGGCATCGGCCTGAAGAACCTGCGCGAGCGCCTGCGCCTGACCTGCGGCGAACAGGCCGGCGTGGCGATCGTCGCCAACTTCCCCAGCGGCGTGGCCGCGACCATGACCCTGCCGCAGTCGAGCAAGGAGCGCAGCCATGCCGCTTGAGGCGCTCATTGCCGAAGACGAGGAACTGCTGCGGCAGTCGCTGGTCGAGCAGCTGGGCCGGTTGTGGCCGGACCTGAAGCTGGTGGCCGAGTGCGAGGATGGCGCCAGTGCGCTGGAACAGCTGGCCGAGAAACAGCCGGACATCGCCTTCCTCGATATCCGCATGCCCGGCATCAGTGGCATTGAAGTGGCCCGTTCGCTGTCCGAACTGAGCCCGCGCACCCAGGTGGTGTTCGTTACCGCCTACGACCAGTACGCCATCGACGCGTTCGAGCAGGGTGCGATGGACTACCTGCTGAAGCCGGTCAGCGATGAGCGCCTGCTGGCCACGCGCGAACGCATCCTGTCGCGGCTGCCATCAACGCGCCAGGACGATGCCGTACTCGAACGCCTGCTTCAGCGCCTGGGGCCGTCGCAGAGGGCGGCAGAGCGCCCGCCCTTGGCCTGGATCACCGCCAGCAACGGCCGCGAGACGCAGCTGATCATGCTGGAAGACGTGGCCTACTTCCGTGCTGACAACAAGTACACCACCGTGATGACCGCGGCCGGTGAGAGCCTGCTGCGCACACCGTTGCGCGAGCTGCTGGAAGTGCTCGATCCGCAGCACTTCCGCCAGATCCATCGCTCGACCATCGTCAACATGAAGGCGGTGGCAGCGGTCAGCCGCGACGATACCGGGCGCGGGGTGCTGCGCCTGCGTGGGCGTACGGAGACGCTGGTGGTCAGCCAACCCTTCATGAGCCTGTTCCGCGGCATGTAGCCGCACCCCGGAGGCACCATGCGCCTGTTCCTGTTTGCCTGCGTTGCTGCGCTGTCATTGGCCGGCTGCGAGAAGTCCAGCGAAACCTCGATCACCCGTACCAATGCCAACGGCGTGGACACGCTGTACAGCAAACGCACCGTGGTCGATGGCGAGGCGCGGTTCCAGTGCATCGCCAGCAGCAGTGGCCACTGCCACTACGTGGTGCTGGACCCTGCATGCAGCAGCGGGGCCGCGTGTGCCACGCCGCCGTTGCGTCGGTTCGCGGTGGCGGTGGGAAAGACCGAGGCGATGCGTGACCTGCCCAGGGGCTTCCACCAATGCGTCAGCCAGGACCCGATAGAACAATGCCACCGTGAGTGATCACGGTGGCATTGTGGGTCCCCCCGCTTCCCTGAAGGGTCAGTAGGCAGGTTGCAGTGTCAGGTCGTGGTGGTGCTCGTTCTCACCCACATGGTTCAGGCGGCCGACCAGTTCTGAGTGCTGCTTCATGCGCCCGATCTCGGTCATGATGCGGATGTCCTCATGGCGCAGCTCGCGCTTGGCAGTGACGGCCTGCTTGTAGTCCAGCACTTCCGGGTAGTGCTCGGCCAGGTCCAGTGCCTCGGCCACGTTCTCGACGCTGTCGGCCTTGGAGCTGATGCGGGCGCGGCTGTTGAAGGCCTTCATCCAACGCTCGAAACCGGCGGTGCGGTCGAACATGTTGGCCATGAACCAGATCACGAACAGGATCGAGATCCATGAGCCGAACACCACGACCACGCGGGTGAAGGTGATGTGGTAATCGTCGCGCCACAGGTAGTTGGTGATCAGCCCGAGGATCAGCAGCGAGGCCGCCTGCCAGCCGACGATCGAGGCGATCAGCCATTGGCACTTGGCCTGGGCCAGCACAGCCACTTCATCGCGGATCTGCTGCTCGCTGAGGCTGCGCCAGTGCGCGACCTGTTTTTCGAACGGGCTGCTGTAGAGCTCGTTGTCGCGAAGCAGTAGTCCCAAACCCTTGAACAAAGCAATCATGGCTGGCTCCTTGTGGAACGTGCGTCGATCAGCGTTGGACGGTGTGGCGGGTTCAGTTCTAGCACTTCCAGCGAGCCGTGCAATGGGCGCAATGCCTAGCGGCGTAAGGGTTTTGTCTGAATGGGTGAATGTTGTTGCATTGCAACATCATGGTCGCAGCCTGCGACAGGATGTCGCAGGGTGAAACGTGCTGCGGCTGCACATGAAACCGTGGCTGAGCGCGGAGACTCGCCGTCGGCGTCGTGATCGCCCAGAATCGGGGCCGACCGCGCAACCTGCGGCCGCTCTTCCGCCTTTCCTGGACCTGTGATGCCGGCTCTGCTGCAGCGACTCTCCCGCCCCGTCACCGCGCCGATCCGGCGCTGGGTCCTGGAGGCCTTCCCGCGTGGCCAGAGCGGCATCGACTACGACCACCCGCTGGGTGACCCGGGCTGGTTCGGCCCGGACAGCGTCACCTGGCGGCTGCATGCGGAATTTCCGTCGATGCTGGCCGGAGGCCTGTGCGCGCTGATGCTGCAGACCCTGCACCCGCGCGCGCTGGCCGGGGTCTATGACCATTCCAACTTCCGCCAGGACCTGGTGGGCCGCCTGCGCCGCACCACCGCGTTCGTTGCCGGCACCAGCTATGCGCCTGTCGGCGAAGTCGAGACGCTGGTGGCGAAGGTACGCCGCATCCATGCGCAGATCCGCGGCCAGACCGCGCAGGGCGAGGCCTATGCCGCCGATGATCCGCAGCTGCTGACCTGGGTGCATGTGACCGAGGCCTTCGGCTTCCTGCAGGGCTTCCGCCGTTACGGACGCGAGGTGCCGGCGCACATCGCCGATCGCTACTACGACGAGTATCGCTGCGTGGCCGAGGCACTGGGCGCGGTGGATGTGCCGCGCAGTGAAGCGGAAGTGGCCGCCTATTTCTGCGCGCGGCAGCCGGAGCTGCGCGTCGACGAACGCTCGCGCGAGGTGCTGGAGGTGCTGTCCGGCGTGCGCCTGCCGGTACCGGTGCCGGGCCTGTCGCGCGAAGTGTTCCTCGGCGCCGGTGCGGCGCTGCTGCCGGACTGGGCCGAAGGCATGCTGGAACGCAATGCGCGCCAGCGCGCACAAGCTGCAGCGTCGGCGAAGCTGATGCAGGGCATGGCGCCGCTGTTCCGCCGCGCGCTGCCCGATGGCCTGGCCAGCCGCGCCTGCACGCGCATGGGCGTGCCGGTGGCGGTGTTGCGCGAGTGGCCCGCGGTTGCCTGGTAGGTGCCAACCTTGGTTGGCACGCGTTGCGCGATAGAGCTTCATCCACGCATGGCGTGGATCTACTGAAGCCATGATTCTGGTAGGTGCCGACCTTGGTTGGCACGCATTTCGCGCGGTGCCGCAGAAGCGCCAACCAAGGTTGGCCTCTACCAGAGCGGATTCCGCAGTAGATCCACGCCATGCGTGGATGGGCGTTACCCGGCCGACTTCAACCCACGCAACAGCATCTCCAGCGCCGCCGTCGCCTGCTGCAGGCGCGCGTCGCCATCCTCGCCCTCGGCGATCCAGAACGCGGCCTCGGCCAGGCTGCCGTAGATCAGCGACGCCAGCGCCTGCGCGTCCACCGGCGCCACCACGCCCTGCGCCACCAGATGTTCGATCAGGTGCTGCATCGAGTGCACGCAGTGGCGCTGCGATTCCGGTGAGGCGCCACCCAGTACTGCGCGCGCATCGCGCAGCACGATGCGCTGGATTTCCGGCTCCAGTGCCATCTCCAGATAGGCGCGGCAACGCTGCACGAAGCCGTCCCA
Organism: Stenotrophomonas sp. GD04054; assembly: GCF_029836955.1. NCBI lineage: Bacteria > Pseudomonadati > Pseudomonadota > Gammaproteobacteria > Lysobacterales > Lysobacteraceae > Stenotrophomonas > Stenotrophomonas sp. GD04054. The sequence goes on from NZ_JAOECR010000026.1 coordinate 15,137, forward strand.
GGCATCTTCCGCGCCATCGCTGATCGCCTGCAGACGCAGGTCGGTCTCGGCATCGAGCTGGGTGACGACAGCCGCCAGCAGACCCTTCTTGTCGCCGAAGTGGTGGTACAGCGCGCCGCGGGTCAGCCCGGCCTGGGCGGTCAGGTCGTCCATCGAGGTGGCGGCATAGCCATGCGCGCTGAACACCCGGCGGGCGGTGGCCAGCAGGGTGGCGCGGGTTTCTTCCATCTCGGCGCGGGTGCGACGAACCATCCGGAGCTCCTTACATACACAGTGCATGATTATTTACATACAGAGCGTATGAATGTAGCCTCTTATTCATACGCTCTGTATGTATTGTCGTGGCGCCCGGTGCGCCAGGCAAGTCGCTGCCCTGGAGAACCTGATGGCCACCCCCTATCGCGACCTGTTCGCGGCCCCCGGCACCGCCGGCCTCGCCCTGGCCGGGCTGCTGGCACGCCTTCCTCTACCGATGACCGGTATCGGCATCATCACCCTGCTGTCCCAGCTGCGCGGCAGCTATGCACTGGCCGGTGCGGTGTCGGCCACCTTCGTGCTGACCTACGCGTTGCTGTCGCCGCAGGTATCGCGCTGGGTCGACCGGCGCGGGCAGGGCAGGGTGCTGCCGTGGGCCACCGCGGCCAGTGCGGCCGGGTTGCTGTTGCTGCTTGCGTGCACGCTGCTGGCCGCGCCGGACTGGACGCTGTTCATTGCAGCGATGCTGGCCGGTTGCATGCCCAGCGTGTCGGCGATGGTGCGCGCGCGTTGGACCGCGATCCATCGCGGATGCCCGCAGCTGCAGACTGCGTATTCGCTGGAGACCGTGTTCGACGAGGTGACCTTCATCGCCGGGCCACCGTTGTCCGTCGGGTTGTCGGTGGCGGTATGGCCGCAGGCCGGCGTGCTGGCCGCCGCCCTGCTGCTGGTGCTCGGGGTGACCGCACTGGTTCTGCAACGCGGTACCGAACCACCGCTGCAGCACTGCGAAGGCGCAACACCCTCGCGCTCGCTGCTGCGGCAAGCGGAGATCCGCATGCTGGCGTTGCTGATGCTGGCGATGGGTGTGATTGTCGGTACCGTCGACATCACCAGCGTGGCCTTCGCCGAACAGCGCGGGCAGCCACTGGCTGCCAGTTGGGTGCTGTCGGCCTATGCGCTGGGCAGCTGCGCGGCGGGCCTGCTGTTTGGTGCGCTGAAGCTGCAGATCCCGTTGCCGCGCCTGTTGCTGACCGGAGCAGCGGCCACTGCATTGGCCACGCTACCGCTGCTGTGGGTCGGCAGCCTGCCTGCCCTGGCCGTTGCCGTGTTGCTGGCCGGGGTGTTTTTCGCGCCGACGATGATCGTGGCGATGTCGCTGGTCGAACAGTACGTGCCCGAATCGCGCCTGACCGAAGGCATGACCTGGTTGCTGGCCGGATTGAACATCGGCGTGGCGCTGGGCGCGGCGCTGTCTGGGCGGAGTGTCGATGCGGGGGGCGTGCGCAGCGGCTTTGTTGTTGCGCTGGTGGCAGGCGGTGGCGTGCTGCTGTTCGCCGTGCTCGCGCACCGTGCACTGCGCCCGTCTGCCTCGACCACATCCCCTGAAGGAATCGTCCCGTGAGCGCTTCATCGCCTGCGCACGCCGCGCCTGTGCCTCGTCATCCGTGGTGGGCGGTTTCCGCCGTCGGCCTCGCCACGTTCTCGGTGGTCACCACCGAAATGCTGCCGGTCGGCCTGCTGACCCCGATCGCCGAAGATCTCGGCGCGTCCACCGGCACCGCCGGCCTGATGATCTCGCTGCCGGCCCTGCTGGCGGCAGTGTTCGCACCGCTGGTGGTGATCGCAGCCGGTGGCATCGATCGCCGTCGCATGCTGTGCGCGCTGCTTGCGCTTCTGCTGGTCGCCAACCTCGCGTCGGCGCTGGCACCGGGCATCGGCTGGCTGTTGGCCGCACGGGTGCTGGTGGGGTTCTGCATGGGCGGCATCTGGGCCATCGCCGGCGGTCTGGCCGCGCGCCTGGTGCCGGCTGACCGCATCGGCCTGGCTACCTCGATCATCTTCGGCGGCGTGGCCGCAGCGTCGGTGCTGGGTGTTCCGTTGGGCGCGCTGATCGGGGATGCATTGGGTTGGCGCAGCGCCTTTGCAGCGATGGCGTTGTTCAGTGCGGCGGTGATGCTGCTGCATCTGCGGGTGGTTCCTGCGTTACCTGTAAGTACATCGGTGCGGCTGCGGCAGTTCGTGCAGCAGCTTGGCCAGCGTGACCTGCGGCATGGCCTGTGGCTGACCGTGCTGCTGGTGTCCGGGCACTTCATCGCCTTCACCTACGTGCGGCCGCTGCTGACGTCCGTCTCGGGCGTGGAGGCGTCGTGGATCGGGGCACTGCTGTTTGCCTACGGCTTGGCCGGCATCGCCGGCAACTTCATCGCCGGGCCGCTGGCAGCACGCCATCCGCGCGGTACGTTGCTGGCGATCGCATCGGGCCTGCTGCTGACGCCGCTGCTGTTGCTGTGGCTGGGTGGCACGCCGAGCGGTGGCATTGCGGTGCTGCTGCTATGGGGCCTGGCCTATGGCGGTGTATCGGTGGGCCTGATGAGCTGGATGATGAAAGCGGTGCCGCAGGCCGTGGAGATCGCCACCGCCCTGTATGTGGGCGTGTTCAATATCGGCATCGCGCTCGGCGCGTGGGGCGGGGGACGGCTGCTGGATGGTGTCGGCCCATACGCCACGCTTTGGGCTGCTGCGGTGTTGGCTGCGAGCGCTCTGCTGATGGTTGCCACCACCCGCAGGTAGATCCACGCCATGCGTGGATTCCTGCCCCGTGCCAACCAAGGTTGGCAGCTACCAGAGCGGGGCATTTGCCAACCCGGGTTGGCAGCTACCGGGAAATGAAACGGGCGCCTTTCGGCGCCCGTTCCGGTTACATCACCACACCTTGACCCGCTTGTCCGGGGCCAGGTACAGCTTCTGGCCTTCCTTCACTTCGAACGCCGGGTACCAGGCGTCGATGTTGCGCACGGTGAGTGCGCGGAACTGGCCCGGTGCATGCACATCGGTCAGCAGCGAGTTGCGCAGCGCCTGCTCGCGGCTCTTGCTGCGCCACGCCTGGGCGAAGCCGAGGAAGAAGCGCTGGTCGGGGGTGAAGCCTTCCAGGGTCTGGCCCGGCTTGCCCTGCAGCGACAGCTGGTAGGCATCGTAGGCGGTACCCAGGCCAGCCACGTCGGCGATGTTCTCGCCCAGGGTCAGCTTGCCGTTCACATGCACGCCCGGGAACGGCTCGTAGCTGCTGAACTGTGCGGCCAGCGCATCACCAGCGGCGTTGAACTGCTTCAGGTCTTCAGCGGTCCACCAGTTGTGCAGCTTGCCGGTCTCGTCGAACAGCGCACCGGCGTTGTCGAAGCCGTGGCTGATCTCGTGGCCGATCACTGCGCCGATGGCGCCGTAGTTCACCGCGTCGTCGGCAGCACCGTCGAAGAACGGCGGCTGCAGGATCGCGGCCGGGAACACCAGGCGGTTCTCCAGCGGCACGTTCATCGCGTTGATGGTCTGCGGCAGCATCGCCCACTCGCTGTGGTCGACCGCCTTGCCCAGCTTGGCGATGTTGCGCTGGTACTCGAACAGTTCGGCGCGCTGCGCATTGCCCAGCGCGTCATCACGGCGGATCTCCAGGCCGGTGTAATCACGCCACTTTTCGGGGTAACCCATGCCCACGGTCAGGCCGGCCACCTTGGCCTTGGCGCTGGCCTTGGTCTGCGGCGACATCCACGCGAGCGCGTCGATGCGCTTGGCGAAGGCGGCGATGATGTTCTTCGCCATCTCGTCCGCGCGTTCCTTGGTCTTGGCGTCGAAGTGCTTCTCGACGTAACGCTTGCCGATCGCTTCGCCGATGGCATGGTTGGCGTCGTCCACTGCACGCTTCCAGCGGTCGCTCTGCTGCGGCGTGCCGCTCAGCGTGGTGCCGTGGAAGGCGAAGCGGGCATCGGCGAATTTCTTCGGCAGGTAGGCAGCGGCGCGGTCCAGCGCGTGGAAGGCCAGGTAATCCTTCCAGACATCCAGCGGCTCGGTGGCGACCAGCTTGGACAGGCCGGCCACGGCCTTGGGCTGCCAGACGATGAAGTCCTGCTGCTTGCCCAGCGCAGCCGCGTCGAGGAAGGCGTTCCAGTCCATGCCCGGCGCCTTGGCATTGAAGTCGGCCTGGGTCCAGGGATTGGCACCCTTGGTCACATCATTGGTTTCTTCCTGGGTGGCGTGCGCCTGCGCGATCTTCGTCTCCAGCGCGAGGATGCGCTGCGCCTTGCCCGCCGGATCGGCGACACCGGCCAGCTGCAGCATCTGTGCGATGTAGGCCTGGTACTGCCTGCGCAGCTCGGCCATGCGGCCGCCGCCCAGGTAGAAGTCACGGTCGGGCATGCCCAGGCCGCCCTGCACCAGGTACGGCGCGTTGCGGTCCGGCTGCAGCAGGTCCACCGACACCCACAGGCCGAACAGGCGGTCGGTGTAGAAGTTGGTCGCATTGAGCAGGTCGACGTCGGCGCGCATCTCGCCGCCGAGGGCACGCGCCAGGCCGGCCTTGTCGGCGATCGCATCGATGGCCTTCAGCTGCGGCTGCACCGGCGCGATGCCGTGCTGCTCGATGCCGGCTTCGTCCATGTAGGCGGCGTAGTAGTCGCCGATCAGCTTGTCATCACCGCTGGCCTGGGTGTTGCCGGCGGCGCCTTCGAGAATGGCGCGGGTGTCGGCCAGGGTCTTCTCGGCGATGACGTTGAAGCTGCCGAAGCGCGAGCGGTCGGCCGGGATCTCGGTGTTCTTCACCCAGGTGCCGTTGGCGAAGCCGAAGAAATCATCGCCGGCGTTGATGCTGCGGTCCATGCCGCTGGCATCGAAGCCGAAGCTGCCCAGCATCGGCTTGGCGGCCGCAGGTGCGGCATCGGCCGGCGCGGCGGTGCCGGCAGCCGGATCGGCCGGGCGGTCGCAGGCGGCCAGGGACAGGCTGGCAACGATGGCCAGTGCCAGGGTGGGACGGCGCAGCTTGGACATGGACTTCTCTTGCAGCGGAAAACCCCAAGTCTAATCCGCTCCGCCCCGGCTGGGCCTCCCGTAGTGCCGCCCGCCCTGTGCGGGATCTGGCTGAACGCGCGGAAGCGATCTTCACGCCGTCACCGGTGTGGTGCATGCTGGCCTCAGGAGCCCTGCGCGGATACGGGGAGGTGGCCATGCGGGGGCGGGTCAGGCGTCAAGAATGGCGTCCGCCGGCCGTTGAGGTCGGGGATGTGGAGGATTCGTTCGCGCATGAAGCCAGCCGACTGCACAAGGAAGACCAACCGATGCCCGCGCTGAAACGGGCGTTGGCCCGGCCGCTGCGCGCCATTACCTGGGGCGGGGTGTTGCTGGGCATTCTGCTGGTGGCCGGGTTGACCACCATGCTGGCCAACGACCATCACCGCCGGCTGGAGGCCGCACAGCGCCAGAGCCGTGCACTGGCGGTGGGCAGCGAGCGCCTGCTGGCGCTGGAGCTGCGCAACCTGGAGCGGGCGATGTCCGGCATCGCCGCCGATGCCGTTGAAGTGTTCCGCAGCGTGCCCGCGCAGGCGCCGGCGCTGCTTGATGCCTCCATCGGCGGCGTGCTGCGCCGGCATGCCGAGCTGCACAGCATCGTGGTGCTGGACAGCTATGGCCGCGCCCTGACGGCCGGCAAAGGTGACCTGAACCTGCCGCTGTGGACCGATCCGCAGCGCCGCGGCCTGGGCAGTTCGCTGTACATCGGCCCGCCGCTGCGCGCCAGCGACGGTGGCTGGGTGGTGCCGCTGGCGCTGCCGATGGCCGGTGACCGCTGGTTGCTGGCGCGGCTGCGCTGCGGCGAACTGCAGCGCATCATCGGCGGCCTCGATGTTGGCCCGAACGGGCTGGTGTCGATCAGCGATGCGGAAGGCTACATGCTGGCCCGCGTACCGGACCCGCACGGCACGGTCGGCCGACGCTACGATCTCCCGCATCGCGACCTGCTCGGCAAGCAGGCCGTGGTCGAGCTGGGCAGCCTGCCGGGCGCGGTCGATGGTGTGCAGCGCATCATCACCATCAGCACGCTGGAGCGCAGCCCGCTGGCGGTGCAGGTCGGGTTGGCCGATGAGGACGTGCTGGCGCCATGGTGGCCCTACCTTCAGGCGTCAGTAGCGATCGTGCTGGTCTACGTCGGGGTGCTGCTGGTCCTGCTGTACGCGGTGCGCCGCAGCACCCGCCGCCAGCAGTCGATGGCGGAGGAACTGAAGACCGGGCATGCCGAGCTGCGCCTGGCCCACCAGGTCGGGCGCGTCTGCACCTGGTACGTGGACGAGGATGCCGCACTGTTGCGCTGGTCACCGCTGGCGCGTGAGATCTTCGGCGTGCAGACCGATGCGCTGCCGGTGGCCGATTTCTTCGCGCGCGTGCATCGTGATGATGCAGCGCGCCTGCAGCAGGCCTTCGACCAGGCCTTCGCCGGTGGCGCGGTGCTCGACCAGGTGTTCCGCCTGGTACTGCCCGGAGGCGCAGTGCGCTGGGCGGGCGCACGCGGGCAGCGGGTGGAGGTGGCCGACAGCGAGCGCCGCATGATCGGTGCGCTGACCGACCTGAGCGAACGCTACCAGGCCCGCGAGCAGATGAGCGAAGTGGAACGCCGCTTCCGCCTGTTGTTCGACCGCAATCCAGCGCCGTTCTGGGTGTTCGATCCGGATACGCTGCGCTTCATCGAGGTCAACGATGCCGCCGTGCGCCAGTACGGCTACAGCCGCGAGGAATTCCTGGCGATGAGCATCCTCGACATCCGCCCGCGCGAAGGCTGGGACGAGGTGAAGGGTGCGATCGCCAAGGCCCGTGTCGGCGAGCTGCAGGATGCCACCGTGCGCCTGCACCGGCGCAAGGACGGCAGTGTGTTCGAAGTGCGCGCACACCTGTCCAGGCTCGATTTCGATGGCCAGCCCGCCTGCCTGGTGCTGGCCGAGGATGTGAGCGAACGGCTGGCTTACGAGCGCGACCTGGCCTACCAGGCGCGGCACAACCCGGCCACTGGCCTGCTCAACGTGCGTGCGTTGACCGAGCAGCTGGACGAGCAGCAGGAGGGCTACACCATCGCGTTCGTGCAGCTGCGCGGCCTGCAGCTGGTGGCCGATACGCTGGGCCGCGAGATCGGCGATGCGGTGCTGCAGTCGATGGCGACCCGGCTTGGTGGCCTGGGCGCGCGCTGCGGCACGCTGGCATTCCAGCCGGCGGAGGACTTCGTGTTCGCCATCGGTGCCGAGCACGATACCCAGCGCGTGCTGGACGACCTGCTGCAGATCGTGTCGGCGCCGATGCGCGGCAAGGATTCGCTGCACCAGTTCGAGCCGCGCATCGGCGTGGCCGTGCACATTGCCGGCGACGGCCACAGCGCCGAGCAGGTGATCGGCATGGCCGCACAGGCCGCGCATGCCGCGCGCGCCGAAGGCAATGTGGTGGTCTGGTTCGACGCGGCGGTGACCACGCGGCTGGCCGACCGCCTGCGCCTGGCCGGACGCATCCACGCCGCCATCGACAACGAGTTCCAGCTGTATTTCCAGCCGATCCGGCACGCCAGCGATGGCAGCCCGGCCGCGCTGGAGGCTCTACTGCGCTGGCCGCAGGCCGATGGCAGCTTCATCCCGCCCAACGAGTTCATCCAGCTGTGCGAGGACACCGGGCTGATTCTGGCGCTGGGCCGCTGGGTGATCCGTGCGGCGGCGAAGGCGCAGCGCCGGCTGGTCGAGGCCGGTTGGGGCGAGCTGCCGATCGCGGTCAATGTATCGGCGGTGCAGTTCTTCAACAGCGATCTGGTGGCCGAGTTCACCCGCGCGCAGCAGGAGTTCGGCCTGGCCCGCGGCGCGCTGCACGTGGAGCTGACCGAGAGCAGCCTGATGCGCAAGCCGGCGCAGGCGATGCAGACCATGCAGCGCCTGCACGAGCAGGGCATCAGTGTGTCGCTGGATGATTTCGGTACCGGTTATTCCAGCATGTCCTACCTGCAGCACCTGCCATTGGACATCCTGAAGATCGACCGCAGCTTCGTCGCCGACGTGGAAACCAATCCGCGCAATGCCTCGATATGCCGCGCGCTGCTGTCGCTGGGCCACAGCATGGGGCTGACCATCATCGCCGAAGGCGTGGAGACGCCCGGACAGCTGGACTGGCTGGCTGCGCACGGCTGCGACCAGGTGCAGGGTTACCTGCTTGGGCGGCCGGCGCCGCTGGAACGGATCATCGAGGCGCTGGATGAGGTTGCCGCCTAAGTGGTAGTGCCGGCCGCTGGCCGGCATTCGCCCAGGACCGGGATGTGTCTGATTGCCGGCCAGCGGCCGGCACTACCGGCAAGCGCCAGACTCGGCTACACCCCGGCATCCACCAGATGGTCGATGAAACTGCGTACCTTCGGTGCCAGGTGGCTGCGGCTGGTATAGACCGCGAAGATGCCGATCGGCGAGGCCTCCCACTCGGGCAGAACGCGCACCAGGCGGCCATCGGCCAGTGCGTCTTCCAGCAGGAAATCGGGCTGCAGGATCACGCCCATGCCGGCGATTGCTGCTTCGCGCAGCACGTCGCCGTTGTTGGCGTGCAGCAGGCTGCTCACCGCCACCTTCACTTCGCCGCCGGGCCCCTGCAGCGGCCAGTTGTTGCCGGCGGCCCAGTAGCTGTAGCTCAGGCACGCGTGTGCCTGCAGGTCCTGCGGCGTCTGTGGGGTGCCGCGTGCGGCCAGGTAGGACGGCGCGGCGCACAGGCTCACCCGTGATTCGCCCAGACGTCGCGCGATCAACGTCGGCCCCGGCTCGCGGGTGATGCGGATGGCGACGTCGTAGCCTTCCTCGACCATGTCCACCAGCCGGTCGGACAGGGCCAGGTCCAGTTCCACCTGCGGGAAGCGTTCGCGGTAGCTGGCCAGCAGCGGGCCGAGGCGGGCGATGCCCCAGCTGACCGGTGCGTTGATGCGCAGCGTGCCGGAGGGCTCCAGCGCCTGCGCGCCGATGCTGGCCTCCAGCGCGTCGAACTCGGCCAGCAGGCGCACGCACTGGGCGTAGTAGGCGGCACCGGCACTGGTCGGGCTGACCCGGCGCGTGGTGCGGTGGAGCAGGCGGGTGGACAGGCGCTTTTCCAGCGCGGCGACCTGGCGGGTGACGCCGGCAGTGGACATATCCAGGGCCTGGGCGGCGGCACTGAAGCCGTTGCGCTCGACCACCGCCACGAACACGCGCATCGCCTCGAGGGTGTCCATTGTTGCGCCTTTTGAAATAAATACGGTCAATCCATCGTATTTATTGGTCCACGAAGGCGCAATAACCTGTGCCCACTCCCTTCAAGGTGTTTCCCCATGCACACCACGACCGCTCCTGTTTCGCCGCTGGCCCCGTACGGCGTCACCCTGCTGCGCCTGGCCCTGGGCGTGCTGTTCCTGGTCCATGCGCTGATCAAGCTGCTGGTATTCACCCCGGCCGGCACGGCGGCGTTCTTCGAGTCGCTGGGCCTGCCCGGCGTGCTCGGCTACCTCACCATCGGCGTCGAGCTGGTGATCACCGTCGCGCTCCTGCTGGGCGTCTACGCACGCTGGGTGGGCCTGGTTGGTGTGCCGCTGCTGCTGGGCACCATCGTCACCGTGCACGGCGCCAACGGCTTCGGTTTTGCCAATGCCGGCGGCGGCTGGGAATACCCGGCGTTCTGGGCACTGGCGCTGGTAGTGCTGTTCCTGGTCGGCGATGGCAAGTGGACCCTGCGTTTGCGCTGATCGCCGCCTGACCCTGCAACTGGAGAATTCCATGTCCCGCCTGCCTTCGCTGTACATCTCGCATGGTTCGCCGATGACCGCCCTGCATCCGGGCCAGGTTGGCGTGCGCCTGGCCGAGCTGGCGCGCGACCTGCCGACGCCACGCGCCATCGTGATGGCCTCGGCGCACTGGCTGGGCCGGCAGCCGCTGGTCGGCGCGCATCCGCAGCCACCGACGATCCACGACTTCGGTGGCTTCCCGCGCGCGCTGTTTGAACTGCAGTACCCGGCGCCGGGCGATCCGGCGCTGGCCGAAGAGGTGGCCGGCCGCATCGCCGCCGCTGGCCTGCCGGTGGCACTCGACCCGCAGCGTGGCCTCGACCACGGTGCCTGGGTGCCGCTGCGGCTGCTGCGCCCGCAGGCCGACATCCCGGTGGTGCCGGTGTCGATCCAGCCGATGCTCGGCCCCGAGCACCAGTTCGCGCTCGGCCGCGCGCTGGCGCCGCTGCGCGAGCAGGGCGTGCTGCTGGTCGGCTCGGGCAGCATCACCCACAACCTGCACGACTGGGGCGACTACCAGGACGGCAAGGAAGCGCCGTACGTGCGGCCCTTCATCGAGTGGGTGGAGCAGCGCCTGGCCGCCGACGACCGCCAGGCCCTGCTCGATTACCGCCGGCAGGCGCCGTTCGCCGAACGTGCGCACCCGACCGACGAACACCTGCTGCCGCTGTTCTTCGCGATGGGCGCGGCCGGCGAGGGCGGCTTCGGTGCACGCCGCATCGACGCCGGTATCGATGCTGGCTTCCTCGCCATGGATCTGTACCGCTTCGACGGGGCATGAGCCGGGGCTGACGCGCGGCGGCCCCGGCCGTCGCGGTCATGGCCGCATGTGGTAGTTTTTTCCGGGTTTCCGGCGCTGGCTTGCGAGCCTCCCCGCGCGCCGCTTCCTGGAAGAAGCATGCATACCATTGAAGTCGTCCTGGCGATGCTGGTGGCCGTTGTCGCCAGCGGCTACCTGGTTCGTGTCCTGCCGTTCTCGTTGCCGCTGCCGCTGGTGCAGATCGGCCTGGGTGCGGTCATCGCCGGCGTGTTCAACCGCGGCCACGCGCTGGAGCCGGAGGTGTTCTTCCTGCTGTTCCTGCCGCCGCTGCTGTTCCTGGATGGCTGGCGTATTCCCAAACAGGGCCTGTTCCGCGACAAGGGCGCGATCCTCGAGCTGGCGTTCGGCCTGGTGGTGTTCACCGTCATCGGCGCCGGCTTCCTCATCCACTGGCTGATTCCAGTGATGCCGCTGGCGGTGTGCTTCGCGCTGGCGGCCATCGTGTCGCCGACCGACCCGGTGGCGGTCGGGGCGATCGCCTCCAAGGCGCCGATTCCCAAGCGCCTGATGCACATCCTTGAGGGCGAGTCGCTGCTGAACGATGCCTCGGGCCTGGTCTGCTTCCGCTTCGCGGTGGCGGCAGTGATGACCGGCACCTTCTCGCTGGCCACGGCCTCGCTGACCTTCGTGTGGGTGGCGGTGGCCGGCCTCGCTGTGGGCGTGGCAGTGACGCTGGGTGTGTCCACCTTCCAGCGCTGGCTGTGGCGCCGCTTCGGCGAAGAGCCGGGCGCGGCGATGCTGGTCAACCTGCTCATTCCGTTCGCAGCCTACCTGCTGGCCGAAGAGATCCATGCCTCGGGCATCCTCGCCGCGGTCGCTGCCGGTATCGCGATGAGCTATGTCGAGCTGACCGGCCGTGTCTCCGGCAGCATGCGCGTGCAGCGTGCCGGGGTCTGGAACATGCTGCAGTTCAGCTTCAACGGCATCATGTTCGTGCTGCTGGGCGAGCAGCTGCCGGGCATCGTCGAACGCGCCACCACCACCATGAACGAGACCGGCCACCAGAGTGCGTGGTGGCTGCTGGTGTATGTGGTGGTGATCAATCTGGCACTGGTCGTGCTGCGCCTGCTGTGGGTGTGGCTGTCGCTGCGCTGGAACCTGCTGCGCGCGCGTCGTCGCGGCCTGGAGCGGGGCGAGGCGCCGAACTGGCGCATCGTGGTGGCGACCTCGGTGGCCGGCGTGCGCGGTGCGATTACCCTGGCCGGCGTGTTGACCCTGCCGCTTTTCCTTCCCGACGGCAGTGCATTCCCGGCGCGTGACCTGGTGATCTTCCTGGCCGCGTCGGTGATCCTGTTCTCGCTGCTGGGCGCCAGCATCGCACTGCCGCGGCTGTTGAAAGGCCTGCAGCTGCCGTCCGATTCGGGTGAGCGCAAGGAAGAGGATCTGGCGCGCCGGCTGTCGTCGAAGGCGGCGCTGGCTGGGGTCGAGCGCATGCGCCAGCAGATGGTGATGAACCAGAACACCGAGAACGTGCAGCTGTACAACGATGCCGCCTCGCGGGTCAGCCTGCTGTACCAGCGCCACCTGGAGAAGGACAGCGACGGGCCCGACGTGGACCCGGAGAAGGTGCGGCGCATGGAACTGGGCTACCGCCAGCTGCGCAGCGCCGGCCTCAATGCCGAGCGCGAGGAGCTGTTCCGGCTGACCCGGCGCGGGGTGATCTCCGATGAGATCTCGCGGCGCCTGATCCGCAACCTGGACCTGCTGGAATCGCGCAAGCGCGAGTGACCCTGCCCCGAAACGTAGAGTCGAGCTTGCTCGACTGCTCTTTCGCAAAGCAGTCGAGCAAGCTCGACTCTACCGATCCCACGGCGCGGCTTATTCCGGCTTCTGGTCCAGGAAATACGCCTCGACCTTGCCCTTGACCTTGATGGTCATCGGGTTGCCGCGGCGGTCGCGGGCCTTGCCGGCCTGCACGCGGATCCAGCCTTCGCTGACCGAGTATTCCTCGACGTTGTCGCGCTCGACGTCGTTGAAACGCACGCCAACGCCGCGCTCCAGCGCCTGCGCATCATGGAAGGGGCTGGCCGGGTTGATCGCCAGGTGGTCGGGAGGGGTATCGCTCATCGCTTCATTCACAGTGACGGCCACCAAGGCCGGCTTCAGCGGCACAGGATAAACCGTAGAATGCCGGCCTGCCCCAGAGGAAGTTCCGCCATGCCCGACAACAGCGACTATTTCGACTTCGAGGAAGACATCCACGACTTCGACGAAGACGGCTTCGAGGCGCGGGTCTGGAACCTGCTGGTGCTGATCAACCCGGGTGACGAGGAACTGGCCCTGCAGCAGTTCAACCGCTGGCGCGAGCACCTGTCCGAGGACGGGCAGCCGCTGGAAGCGGACAGCGACTGGCTGCCGGCGCTGTTCACGGCCATTGCCTGGCAGTCCGGTTTCGAGGTGGAACGAGATGACCTGGAATCGCTGCAGTCGGCGGTGAACGAGCTGTCGGCGCGCTTCAACCTGCAGCTGGACTGGGGCGGTGACCTGGACGACGAGGACTTCGCCGAAGACCTGGACGGCGTGCAGCTGATGTCCACCGCCTTCGACCGCCTGCGCGAGCACAATTACACGCTGTGGAGCGTGGATGCCGGCAGCGACGGCTTCACCGGCGTGATGGCGCTGACCCGCGACGACGACGCGATGCTGGCGCTGTGCTCGCTGCTGAACGTGGAAATCCGGCTGGGCAGCGACCCGTTCTGAGATTGATCGGTAGCGCCGGGCCATGCCCGGCGCTCCCATCTACGGCCGGTACTGCGCCCTGGCGTTGGCGATCACCGCTTTGACCTGCTCGCGGTCGGTGTGCCTTGAGATCGCCTGCGCGCCGAGCGCGATCGCCTGCGTACGCAGCTCGGCGGTGACGTCGTAGTGGGCGCCGCTGGCCTTGTTCTGGAAGGCCCGCGGGGGAATGCCGAGCTGCGCCGCCATCGCGTGCAGCTCGGCCAGGGTGTCGGCCATCAGGTGCGCCCAGCGCTGTCCGCGCCAGGGATGCACCGCGTCATCGACGTAGACCGTCACCGCCGCGGCCGGTTCAGGCCTGCGGCTTGCTGTCGCTGTCAGCGGCCGGAGCGGCCTCGGCAGCGGCTTCTTCGGCCACGTCGCCCTCGGCGGCTTCGCCTTCCTCGCCCTCAGCAGCGTCGACGCCTTCGAACTCGGCGACCAGCTTGTCCAGGTACTCGTCGGCGGTCTGCTCGGATTCGGCGGCCAGGGTGTCCAGCAGCTTCTGCAGCAGTTCGGAGTACTCCAGGTTGACCTCGCGGCCTTCCTTCTCCTGCACGTTGGCCAGGTGCTTGAGCATGGCCAGCATCGGCACCGGGTTCTCGGCGTTGCCCATGGTCTGGCCGCCGATGGCCAGCAGCCACTCACGGCCCTGCAGGCCGATGGCCGCGACCACCTGGCCGTCTTCGTTGGTCAGCACGGCATGGTTCTGCACCTGCTGCTGGGCGTTCAGGCGGAGGAACGGGCGCTTGGCCTGCTGCTTCTTGCGCTTGTCGCGCTTGGCCTTGGAGTTCTGGGACATGGGGTGGAGTCACCTGGAAACGGAAAGACCGCCATTGTAGCGGGTGCGCCGGGTCATGCCCCTGGTGGGTGCGGACCTTGGTCCGCACGCTTTTCCCGGATGTGCGGACCAAGGTCCGCACCTACCATTTACTTTGCCGGCCCCTGCGCGGCCTGCACATCCGGATCGGCGGCGGGGGCCGACAGCCCCACCTGCGGGCCGGCACCGGCCAGGGCGGCTGCTTCGGCGGCCTGGGTCATCACCACGATGCTGATGCGGCGGTTGATCGGATTCTGCGGGTCGGCCTTGTCGAACAGCACCGACGACGACAGGCCGACCACGCGGGTGATCTTGCTGTCCTCCAGGCCGCCGTCCACCAGTGCGCGGCGTGCGGCGTTGGCACGATCGGCGCTCAGTTCCCAGTTGCCGTAGCCGCGCGCGACCGAATAGGCGGTGATGTCGGTGTGGCCGGTCAGGCTGATCCGGTTCGGCACGTGGTTCAGGTAATTGGCCAGCTCGTGCAGGATCTGCTGCGTGTACGGCTTCAGCGTGGCGCTGCCGAGGTCGAACATCGGCCGGTTCTGCTTGTCCACGATCTGGATGCGCAGGCCTTCCGGGGTCAGGTCCAGCAGCAGCTGGTCCTTGAACGGCTCCAGTGCCTGGCTCTTGCTGATCGCTTCCTGCAGTTCCTTCATCAGCGCTTCCAGCTGCTGCTTGTCGCGCTGCTGCTGGTCCACCGGCTGCGGCACGGCTTCCTTCTGGTTCTGGAAGGGATCGTTGCTGCTGCCCCGCGAGATGTCGGTGGCACCACCCAGCTTGATCATCGAGGTGCTGGCGCCACCCGGACCGGCCATGCCGGGCGCCGGCGTGGTGTTCTGCCCGCTCAGCGGGCTGGGGTTGCGGAAGTACTCGGAAATGGCCGCACGGTCGTTCTTGTTGGTGGTGGCCATCAGCCACAGCACCAGGAAGAAGGCCATCATCGCGGTCACGAAGTCGGCATAGGCCACCTTCCACGAACCGCCATGATGGGCGGCGTGGCCGGCCTTCTTGACCCGACGGACGATGACGGTGGGCTTGGTCTCGGCCATGGCTTACTTGACCGTCTTCAGGTGCTGCTCGAAATCGGAGAAGGCCGGGCGCACGTTCGACGGCAGCGTCTTGCGGGCGAATTCCAGCGCGATCTTCGGGTTGTAGCCACGCAGGCAGGCCAGCAGCGCGGTCTTCACCGATTCGTAGATGCGGCTGTCCTGCTCGGCGCGCGCTTCCATCGCGGCCGCCATCGGGCCGACGAAACCGTAGCCCAGCAGGATGCCCAGGAAGGTGCCGACCAGCGCGCCGGCCACATGGCCGCCGACCTCGACGATATCCCCGCCGATCGAACCCATGGTGATGACGATGCCGAGCACCGCCGCGACGATGCCGAAACCGGGCAGTCCGTCGGCGACCTTGGTCAGCACCTGCGACGGCGCCATGGCCTCGGCGTGGTGCTTTTCCAGCTCCAGTTCCAGCAGCGGCTCCAGCTCGTGTGGCTCGATGTTGCTGCCGATCATCAGGCGCAGGCAGTCGGTGATGAAGTCGATCAGGTGGTGGTCGGCCTGCACCTTGGGGTAGTTGCCGAACAGCGCGCTTTCGGCCGGGCGCTCGACGTGGTCTTCCAGCGCCATGAAGCCTTCGCGGCGGGCCTTGTTGAGCAGTTCATAGAGCAGGCTGAGGACATCGATGTAGTCCTGCTGCTTGTAGCGCGGGCCCTTGAACACGCCGACCATGGCCTGCAGGGTCTGCTTGACCGTCTTGGCCGGGGTGCCGACCAGGAAGGCGCCGAGCGCGGCGCCACCGATGATGACCAGCTCGTAGGGCTGCCAGAGGGCACCCAGGCGGCCGTGGGCACCGAGATAGCCCCCGATCACGCTGACGATGACGACCAGGAATCCAACGATGATGAGCATGGGGCGACGCAAGGAGAGGGGATATCTCCTTGTCGGCCCGTCGCCCGGATTTCTGAAGAGGGAATTCTGTGAAATCGGTCAGCGGGGTGTTTCAGCCCGCCACGCCGCTTTCGGCGCCGCCACGCTGCAACGGGTCGGGCCAGGGCTCGCCATTGCCGGTGAACGAAAGTGAGACGGAGTTCAGGCAGTGGCGCTCGTAGGTGGGCGGCGGGCCGTCCGGGAATACGTGGCCCAGATGGCTGCCACAGCGCGCACAGGTGATCTCGGTGCGGACCATGCCGTGGCTGGTATCGCGGATTTCGCGCACGTGTGCCGGGTCGAACGGGGCGAAGAAGCTCGGCCAACCGGTGCCGGAATCGAACTTGGTGCTGGAGCGGAACAGCGGCAGCGCGCACAGCCGGCAGCAGTAGACGCCCTCGCGCTTGTTGTCGAGGAACACGCCGCAGAACGGCGCCTCGGTACCGTGCTGCAGCAGCACGCGGCGCTCTTCACTGCTGAGGCCGGCGATCAGCGCCTCGGTCTGGGTGGCGGTGGGGGGCGTCAGGTCGAAGGCAGTCATGGCGGCGCTCCGTGGGGTTGATGGCCTGGGGATGGCGGAAAACGTGGGGGTGCCGGCGCGCGCTTGCAAGTGTTATGGCCGTTCATGGCCGGCACACAGGTGCAGGCGCAAGGTACATGTGATCCACGCCGGAGCGTGACATGAAACCGACCCTTTCCCTGCTGTTGATGGCCCTGTTGCCCCTGGTCGCGCAGGCCCAGGTACCGACGTCGTCGAGCCCGACCGCCACCCGCAGTGCCACCACCGTGGCACCGCAGCCGGTGATGCCGCCGCCGCAGGCCGCTCGCCCGCAGCCGCAGGTCCTGCCGTCGCCGCAGCCGGCGCAGCCGATCAGGTCCACCGGTCCCGCCCAGATCGCGCCCACCCCGGCGCTGAAGCCGGCCGACAAGGTGTACGACCGCAATGGCCGCATCGTCCCCGGGGTACGCCCGGCCGGTCCGAACCGCGTGTTCGATTCGCGTACCGGCCGCTATTACGACAGCGTGCCGGCCGGCGATGGCCAGCAGATCAAGCGCTGATCTCGGGTGCCAAACGAGGTTGGCGGCTACCGCACGCTGTCCGGCCTGAACGCACGAAAACAACCCGCGGCAGATCACTGCTTTTTCGCCTGCGATTAACCGTTCCGGGACCAACGTGACCGTGCGCCGGCATTGCGCCGCCGCATGTCCTTCGTCCACTGGATCGCGATCATGAAAAACCAGCAGAACCGTCATCCCGGCAAGGAACCGCAGGGCCGCAACCCGCAGCAACAGCAACAGCAGCAACAGCAACAGATGGACCCGCAGCAGCCGCACAAGGGTGGCAAGCAGCAGGAACAGCGCTCGCAGAAGCATCCGCAGCAGCGCTGACGGACCCGGGGGTCAGAGCCCGCTGCACGGGATCTGGCCCCACTACCGTTCCGGACTCAATCCGGAATCGGCAGGCTCAGCGTTTCCTTCACTTCTTCCATCACGATGTAGCTCTTCGACTCTCGTACATGCGGCAGTGTCAGCAAGGTGCTGCCGAGCAGCTTGCGGTAGGAGGCCATTTCGCTGATCCGCGCCTTCAGCAGGTAATCGAAGTCGCCCGAGACCAGATGGCACTCCAGCACGTTGGGCAGCTTCAGGGCCGCGCGCCGGAACTCCTCGAAGATGTCGCCGGACTTGTAGGCCAGGCTGATCTCCACGAACACCAGCAGGCTGGCTTTCACCGCCGCCGGATCGAGGTGGGCGTGGTAGCCGGTGATCACCCCTTCGCGCTCGAGCCGGCGCACGCGCTCGGTGCATGGGGTGGTCGACAGGCCGACCCGCTCGCCCAGTTCGGTGAAGGAGATACGGCCCTCGGCCTGCAGGATGCGCAGGATCTTGCGGTCGATCTTGTCCAGTTCGCGGGTACGGGTGGCCATGGCCGTCAACCTTGGGGGAGAATTGCAGGAGAACATCCTGCCGGTTGATTGCAAATCAGGCAAATCAACTGGGAATGGCTGTCTATACTTCCCCAATTATGGTCCCGGCACGCTCCAGTGCAGGGAATGATCGGGTTGGAGAAGTCCCATGCGAGTCCTAGTTCTCGGCAGCGGCGTGATCGGCACCACCAGTGCCTGGTACCTGCGACAGGCCGGGTTTGAAGTCACGGTCATCGACCGCCAACCCGGCCCGGCGCTGGAAACCAGCTTCGCCAATGCCGGCCAGCTGTCGTTCGGCTACACCTCGCCATGGGCCGCCCCGGGCGTGCCGAAGAAGGCCATCGGTTGGCTGTTCGAGAAGCATGCGCCGCTGGCGATCAAGCCGGGCATGGACCTGGCCCAGTACCGCTGGCTGTGGCAGATGCTGCGCAACTGCACCCACGAGCGCTACGCGATCAACAAGGCGCGCATGGTGCGCATGTCCGAGTACAGCCGCGACTGCCTGAACGAGCTGCGCGCGCAGATCGGCATCGAGTTCGAAGGCCGCGACCTGGGCACCACCCAGCTGTTCCGCACCCAGCAGCAGCTTGATGCCTCGGCGCAGGACATCGAGATCCTGGCCCAGTACGGCGTGCCGTACGAGGTACTGGACCGCGCCGGCATCATCCAGGCCGAACCGGCCCTGGCCCATGTCGATGGCCTGGTCGGCGCGCTGCGCCTGCCGCGTGACCAGACCGGCGACTGCCAGCTGTTCACCCGCCGCCTGGCGCAGATGTGCGTGGATGCCGGTGTCGAGTTCCGTTTCGACCAGGACATCACCGGCCTGGAGTTCGATGGCGATCGCATCACCGGCGTACGCATCGATGGCAAGCTGGAAACCGCCGACCGCTTCGTGGTCGCACTCGGCAGCTATTCGCCGGCGCTGGTCGCATCGCTGGGCATGCGCCTGCCGGTGTATCCGCTGAAGGGTTACTCGCTGACCTTGCCGATCACTGACCCGGCGATGGCGCCGACCTCGACCATCCTCGATGAGAGCTACAAGGTGGCGGTCACCCGTTTTGACGACCGCATCCGCGTCGGTGGCATGGCCGAAGTGGCCGGCTTCGACCTGTCGCTGTCGCAGCGCCGTCGCGAAACCCTGGAGCTGGTGGTCAGCGATCTCTACCCGAAGGGCGGTGACCTGTCGCGCGCGCAGTTCTGGACCGGCCTGCGCCCGGCCACGCCGGACGGTACGCCGGTGATCGGCGCCACGCCGTTCCGCAACCTGTACCTCAACACTGGGCACGGCACGCTGGGCTGGACCATGGCCTGCGGCTCGGGCCGCTACCTGGCCGACCTGATGAGCGCGCGCCAGCCGCAGATCAGCACCGAAGGCCTGGATATTTTCCGCTACGGCCAGTACGGTCACGCGCCGCAACAAGAGAACCGCACATGCGTCCTGCCCGCGCGCTGATCGATCTGGGCGCCCTGCGCAGCAACTACCGGCTCGCCCGTGAACTGGGCGGTGGCAAGGCCCTGGCGATCATCAAGGCCGATGCCTATGGCCACGGCGCAGTGCGCTGTGCGCAGGCACTGGAAGGCGAGGCCGATGGTTTCGGCGTGGCCACCATCGAAGAGGCGCTGGAACTGCGCCAGGCCGGCATCCGTGCGCCGATCCTGCTGCTGGAAGGCATCTTCGAGCCCAGCGACATGGCGCTGGTGGCCGAGCATGATTTCTGGTTCGCCGTCGGTTCGCCGTGGCAACTGGAAGCCGTCGCTGCCTTCGACAGTCCGCGTCCGTTGACGGTGTGGCTGAAGCTGGACAGCGGCATGCATCGCCTCGGCCTGGACGTGGACAGCTTCCGCGCCGCGCATGCACGCCTGTCGGCGCTGCCGCAGGTCGAACGGATCTTGCTGATGACCCACCTGGCGCGTGCCGACGAGCTGGATAGCGAACGCACCCACGAGCAGGCGGCGACGTTCGCGCGGGCCATCGACGGCCTCGATGGCGAGACCAGTGTGTGCAACTCGCCGGCGCTGCTGGGCTGGCCGGATGTACGCAGCGACTGGGTGCGCCCGGGCCTGATGCTGTACGGCGCCAATCCGCTGCCTGACAACACCGTACTGACCGAGCGCCTGCGCCCGGTGATGACGATGCAGTCGAAGGTGATCGCCGAACGCTGGATCGAGGCCGGTGAGCCGGTGGGCTATGGCGCGCGCTTCGTGGCCAAGGCACGCACCCGCGTGGGCGTGGTCGCGCTCGGCTATGCCGACGGTTATCCGCAGTTCGCCCCGAATGGCACCCCGGTGCTGATCGATGGTCAGCCCGGTGCCCTGATCGGGCGCGTGTCGATGGACATGCTGACCGTGGACCTGACCGCGCACGCGCAGGCCGGCATCGGCAGCGTGGTGGAACTGTGGGGTTCTGCGCCGACGCTTTCGGAACTGGCGCCGCGCTGCGGCGTGAGTGCCTATCAGCTGCCGTGCGCGGTCAAGCGCGTGGCGAAGGTCTATCAGGACTGACCGAGCACTGGCCGTGCACGGCTCTGGTAGCGGCCGACCTTGGTCGGCGCTGTGAATGCGTGTCGACCAAGGTCGACACCTACCGGTGGGTCGCGTCGCCCGGGATCATCGCGCGGCGGTGGCCTGGCTGGCCAGCTGCCGCTTCACCCAGTCATCGATCAGGCGCTTCTCGTAGCGCAGCGGATCACTGTCGCTCTTCAGCCCCAGGTTGTGCAGGTAGCCGGTATCGCTGAGGCGCGCATCGCCCTCGCTGACGATACGGCCGCTGGCGTCCTTCAACGTGTACTGCAGGCTGATCCGCGGCGGGTAGATGTCACGCATGATCCGGATGTCGCGGCCACGCGGGCCGTGCCACGGCTCGTAGTCACCGGCGCGCTTGATGTCGACCAGGGTCACATCGAGCGTCTGCCCAGGCTGCAGCGGTTTGGCCGCGGTGGTCTGCAGGTAGCGTGCCAGCTGCTGTACCCAGTCGCCACGCTCGGCCTCGAAGCGGTTGGTGCTCTGGCGGATCTCGGTGAATTTGGCCGGGTCCTCCCATTTCACGCTGACCGGGCCATCGGCCTGCAACGCACGTGGCGCGTCCGCATCGGTCACGGTGCGCGGTGCAGCGTTGGCGCCGCCCGCCACCAGGGCGCCTGCCAGCAGGGCAATCGCGAGTGAGCGTTTCATGACGGTTTCCTGCGTCCCCGCGATGGGGACGATGTTGATCACAGATCGAGTGTGATCCTGCGGCCGGGGCGCCGCAATGGCAGATTGCGTCATGCGCAAGAGTGGTTGCCGCCAATTCATCGTCGTCAACCATGACTGACGGCGCTTGACGCTGTGAATACGCGCTTTGGAAGATGCTGTGCCTCCAATCCGGCCTGCACAGACGCCCTTGTCCACACTGCCGCCCCTTGTGGAGCGCCCACCGATGATGGTGCCAGCGCCCGAACCCGACCTGCATCATGGCGTGCTTGAGCGCATCAACGCCGGTTTCTGCGTGATCCAGGTGCTGTTCGAGGGTGATCGCGCCGTGGACTACCGTTTCATCGAGGTCAACGATGCGTTCGAGCGCCACACCGGCCTGAAGGATGCGCGTGGCCAGCGCATGACGGCGCTGGAACCGGGCCACGAGGAGGACTGGTTCCGTATCTACGGGGAGGTTGCCCGCAGTGGCCGGCCGGCACAGTTCGAGATGGAAGCGCGTGCACTGGGCCGCTCGTTCTCGGTCGATGCGGTGCGCGTGGGCCGTCCTGGCGAGGACAAGGTCGGCATCCTGTTCTTCGACATCACCGCGCGCAAGCAGATGGAAGTGGAGCTGGGCGAAAGCGAAGCCCGCTTCAGTGCGCTGGCCGACGGTCTGCCGATGCCGGTGTGGGTGCTCGACGAGCGCGGCCATGCCCGTTTCGTCAACAGCGCTTTCAGTGAGTTCTTCGGCGGCGACGAGACGCGCGTGCCGGAAGACGTCTGGCGTGGCCTGGTGCACCCGGACGATGCGTCGGTGTTCGAGTACGAACTGCAGGAAGCGCTGAAGGCACAGCGGTCGATGCATGCGCTGGTGCGGGCCCGACGCGCCGATGGCGACTGGCGTTGGCTGGAGATGAACGCGCGTCCGCGCTTCTCGCGGATGGGCCGCTTCATCGGCCTGGCCGGCAGCAGCCCGGACGTGACCGAACGCCGCGAGATCGAACTGGCCCGCGAGGAGCTGCTGCAGTCCGAGCGTGCCGCGCGCAGTGCTGCGGAGAACATGGCGCGGCTGAAGGACGAGTTCCTGGCCACGCTGTCGCATGAACTGCGTACGCCACTGACCACCATCCTCGGTTGGAGCGAGCTGCTGCTGCAGCGCGTGGACAACACCAGCCCGCTGTACAAGGGCCTGAACGTGATCGCCAACAGCGCCGGTGCGCAGAAGCGGCTGATCTCGGACATGCTCGACCTCAGCAGCATGCTGCTGGGCAAGGTGCAGCTGGAGGTGGAGATACTGGACCTGCGCGACCTGCTGGGCGAAGCCATCGGCGCGCAGGAGCTGGTCGCCGAAGGCAAGGCGCTGGACGTGAGCCTGCAGCTGCCGGAGCAGCCCAGCCTGGTGCTGGGCGATGCCACCCGCCTGCAGCAGGTGTTGTGGAACCTGCTGTCGAATGCGATCAAGTTCACCCCGGCTGAAGGCCGCATCGATCTGCAGCTGCAGGCCGACGGCAACCACTGGGTGATCACCGTGCGCGACACCGGCGACGGCATCGCGCCCGAATTCCTCAATCACCTGTTCAGCCGCTTCCGCCAGGCCGATGGCACCACCACCCGACGCCATGGCGGCCTCGGCCTGGGCCTGGCTATCGTGCAGCAGCTGGTTGAACTGCATGGCGGTACCGTCACCGCTGCCAGCGAGGGCCATGGCCACGGCGCCACCTTCACCGTGCGCCTGCCGCAGCACATTCCCGATGCCGAACGGCGGCCGCTGCGCGAAGTGATCAGCGGACCGATCCTGGAGCCGGTGATCGTCGAGCCGTATCCGCTGCGTGGCATGCACGTGCTGGCGGTGGAAGACCAGCCGGAAGTGCTGGAGTACCTGCGGCGCATGCTGGAAGAGCAGGGCGCAAGCGTGTCGGCAGCCAGCTCGGCCGGTGAAGCGCTGGCGCTGCTGGCCGATACCGGGCACCTGCAGTACCACGTGATGCTGACCGACATCGGCATGCCGGGCATGGATGGCTATGGCCTGGTGCGCACGCTGCGCGAGGACATGGGCGTGGATGCGATGACCCTGCCGGCGGTTGCCGTGACCGCGCTGGCACGTGCCGATGACCGGCGCCGAGCGCTGGCGTCGGGCTTCCAGGAACACGTGGCCAAGCCGTACTCGGTGGCGCAGCTGGTGGCTGCGGTACGCAAAGTGCAGGTGCCACGCGCGGACAGCGCGCTGCACTGAGCATTCACGGCCGATCGGCGACCCTGCACGCAGGAGGTCGCCGATGTCCCGTACAGCTCCCCGCATCCACACCGATCCGGCGCAGATCGCGCGCCTGGAAGCCCTGCTGCCGCAGCTGGAAGGCGAAACGCAGGTGGAACTGACCCTGCAGGATGGTCGCCGGCTGCTCGGCACCGTCGCCGTGAAACCGACGGTGCAGCAATACCGCAACGAGGCCGGCGACGAAGGCAGCAACGGCCAGTTGCGCCTGGACGACTACGACACGCCGGTGCAGCAGCACCATGTGTGGCTGGATGAGATTGCCAGCATCCGCAGGTTGCCGCCGAGGGTTTGACGGCAACCTGCCGCGCCCATCCACGCATGGCGTGGATCTACTGGAAAGGGCCACGCATGGATGTGCGTGACCTCGTCATCGGCCAGGCCTCATGCCGTCCACGCACAGCGTGGATTTTCCAGAGGTTGCAGTAGAGCCACGCCATGCGTGGCTGTTGGGATCAATGCTCGAACAACGTAGGCGTCGCCTCGAACCGGCGCGCATAGGCGCGTTCTTCCGCCACCCTCGCCACCTCGTCGTCGGCCAGGTCCGGTGCGCCGTACACCGCATAGGCCACGCTTCCGTCGGCACCATGGCCGACCTGGTGCAGCCGGTAGCGCGAGTGGCCACCGCCGGTGTCCTCGGGGTAATGCACGGGCGGATGGCTGCCTTCCAGGTCCATTTCACTGTTGTCGACCACGCCACCGACGAACAAGGCTCGCATGCAGGTTCTCCTGGGTTTCCGGGGGAGCCTCTACCCTGAACGTTTCAATGTTGCTGGCAGATCAAGGCCCCGTTCGGGTTTCGCAAAGCGGCGGCCGGGGCCGGCCCGGCCAAGCCGGTACAATGGACGGCCCTCACGCTTGAAGTACCCGCGCCGATGGCCTCCAGCGACGACGCCCCCCTGCAGACCCTGTTCCTGCCGTTCTCCCAAGGCGCCCTGCGCTGGCCGGAGGGCCCGGTGGCCTTCCTGCGTGCCCGCGACGGCTGGCCGCTGCGCGAAGTGGCCGGCAACCGCGAAGTGCATTGCGAGCAGAGCTTTGCCCCGTTCGCGCAGCCGCTGCAGCAGGCCGCCGGCTGGACCGTCAGCGGCCAGCTGGATGATGTGGCCGGCAAGGGCCGCTACCCGCTGGTGCTGGTGCTGCCGCCGCGCCAGCGCGAGGAGGCCCGTGCCCTGTTCGCGCGCGCGCTGGCGCTGGTCGCCGACGGCGGTCGCATCGTCGCCTGCCAGTCCAACAACGAAGGTGCACGTTCGGGCGAGGGCGACCTCAAGCAACTGACCGGCCTCGGCGGCAGCCTGACCAAGAACCACTGCCGCGTGTACTGGACCGCCCCGATGCAGGGTCAGAATGACGCCGACCTGGCCAAGCGCTGGTCGGCACTGGATGCGGTGCGGCCAATCGTCGGCGGCCGTTTCCTCAGCCGCCCGGGCGTGTTCGCCTGGGATCGCATCGACCCGGCGTCGGCGCTGTTGGCCGAGCACCTGCCGGCCGACCTGGCCGGGCGTGCCGCCGACCTCGGCGCGGGCTATGGCTACCTGTCGCGCGAGCTGCTGGAACGCTGCCCGAAGATCACCGCGCTGGATCTGTACGAAGCCGAGCAGCGTGCGCTGGCCCTGGCCGAACTGAACCTGGCGCCGCCGCCGCGCGCGCTGCCGCTGCGCTTCCTGTGGCAGGACGTCACCGCCGGCATCGAGCCGGGCTACGACGTCATCATCAGCAACCCGCCGTTCCACACGCCCTCGCGCGCCGATCGCCCGGACATCGGCCAGCGCTTCATCGCCGTGGCCGCGCAGGCGCTGCGCCCGGGCGGACGCCTGTACGTGGTGGCCAACCGCCACCTGCCGTACGAGTACACGCTCAACGAGAGCTTTGGCGCGGTGCGCGTGATCGCCGAGCGTGATGGCTTCAAGCTGGTGGAAGCGGTGAAGGGGAAGGGCAAGTGAAGCTGGTCAAGCTTATCGCCAACCTGGGCTATGGCAGCCGCAAGCAGGTGCAGTGGATGTTCCGCGAAGGCCGCGTCACCGACGCCGATGGCGAGGTGCTGTATGCCGACGACCAGGTGCCGCACGAGGCGATCCGGGTCGATGGCGAGCCGCTGGACCCGCCGGTGGGGCTGTCGATCGCGCTGCACAAGCCGGCCGGCTACACCTGTTCGACCAAGGACACCGGCCGCCTGATCTACGACCTGCTGCCGCCGCGCTTCCGCGACCGCGATCCGGTGCTGTCCACCGTGGGCCGCCTCGACCGCGAGACCAGCGGCCTGCTGCTGCTGACCGACGATGGTGGCCTGCTGCACCGGATCATCTCGCCGAAGTCGAAGCTGCCCAAGGTCTACGAAGTGGAACTGAGCGACGACCTGCGCGGCGACGAAGTGGCGTTGTTCGCCAGCGGTACGCTGATGCTGGAGTCCGAGAAGACCCCCCTGCTGCCGGCTGAACTGGAAGTGCTGGATGCGCGTCGCGCACGCCTGGTGCTGCATGAAGGCCGCTACCATCAGGTACGCCGCATGTTCGCCGCCACAGGCAACCACGTGCAGGCCCTGCACCGCAGCCGTGTCGGCGGGCTGGACCTGCGGGGACTGGACGAGGGGCAATGGCGGCAGCTCACCTCCACCGATCTGGATACGCTGTTCGCTCCATGACCACCATCGCTGCGCTGCCGTTCCTCCCCGACGCCGTCATCTTTGACATGGACGGCCTGATGATCGACAGCGAGCGGGTCTCGCTGGCCTGCTGGAGCGAGGCGGCCGACGAATTCGGGCTGGGCCTGGACGAGACGGTGTTCCTGCGCATGGTCGGCCTCGGTGACCGTGACACGCACGCGTTGCTGCGTGCGCAGGGTATCGAGGACAGCGTGATCGAGGCGGTGGCCGCACGCTGCCATGAACTGTATGAAGCACGCACACAGACCGGCCTGCCGCTGCGTCCGGGCATTCTGGAGCTGCTGGAGCTGCTGACAGCGCACGCGGTACCGCGCGCGGTGGCAACCACCACGCGGCAGCCGCAGGCCAACCGCAAGCTGGCCGCTGCCGGCCTGCTGCCGTATTTCGATGCCGTGATCACCAGTGGTGATGTGGCGCGGCCGAAGCCGGCGCCGGATATCTACCTGCTGGCCGCGCAGCGGCTGGGCCAGGTGCCCGAGCGCTGCCTGGCGCTGGAAGACTCACCGGCCGGCACGCGTGCAGCGCTGGCAGCCGGCATGACCGTGATCCAGGTGCCGGACCTGGTGCATCCGGATGAAGAGCTGCGCGCACTGGGCCACCGCATCGTCGGCTCGCTGGTGGACGCGCACGCGCTGCTGCTGCCGCTGCTGCCGAGGTAACGGTGGGCGCCGACCGTGGGTCGGCACACCCAATGCCCCGGTAGGTGCCAACCTTGGTTGGCACACCCAATGCCCCGGTAGGTGCCGACCTTGGTTGGCACGCCCAAACGCCCCGGTAGGTGCCGACCTTGGTTGGCACGCTTTTCAATGCAGTCAAGCAAGCTCGACTCTACGGGTGCCGACCGTTGGTCGGCACGCCTTCCCATCACACCCGCCCGAACACCAGCGCCGCGTTGGTGCCACCGAAGCCAAAGCTGTTGGACATCACGGTATCCAGCTTCTGCTCGCGGCTCTCGCGCAGGATCGGGAAGCTTTCCACCTTCGGGTCCAGTTCGCCGATGTTGGCCGAACCGGCAACGAAGCCATCGCGCATCATCAGCAGGCAGTAGATCGCCTCATGCACGCTGGCCGCACCCAGCGAATGGCCGGACAGCGCCTTGGTCGAGGACAGCGGCGGCACCGCATCGCCGAACACTTCGCGGATCGCGTTGAGCTCGGTGACGTCGCCCAGCGGCGTGGAGGTGCCGTGGGTGTTGAGGTAGTCCAGCGGACGATCCACGCCCTGCAGCGCCATCTTCATGCAGCGCACCGCGCCTTCACCGGACGGCGCGACCATGTCGGCGCCGTCGGAGGTCACGCCATAGCCGATCAGCTCGGCATGGATGTGCGCACCGCGCGCAACCGCGTGGTCGTAGTCCTCCAGCACCAGCATGCCGCCGCCACCGGCGATGACGAAGCCATCGCGGTCCTTGTCGTACGGACGCGAGGCGCTGGCCGGGGTTTCGTTGAAGCTGGTCGACAGTGCACCCATCGCATCGAACATCACGCTCATCGACCAGTGCAGGTCTTCGCCACCACCGGCGAACATGATGTCCTGCGCACCGTGGCGGATCATGTCTGCGGCGGCGCCGATGCAGTGCGCCGAGGTCGCGCAGGCAGCCGACAGCGAGTAGCTGACGCCCTTGATCTGGTAGGCGGTGGCCAGGCAGGCCGAGACCGTCGAGCACATCGTGCGCGGCACCATGTACGGGCCGACCTTGCGCACACCACGTTCGCGCAGCAGGTCGACCGCGCCGATCTGCCATTCGCTGGAGCCGCCGCCGGAACCGGCGATCAGGCCGGTGCGCAGGTTGCTGACCTGCTCGGGGCTGAGCCCGGCATCGGCGATCGCATCGCGCATGGACAGGTAGGCGAAGGCCGCCGCATCGCTCATGAAGCGCTTCTGCTTGCGGTCGATCAGCGCCTCCAGGTCGAGGTCGACGCGACCGCCTACCTGGCTGCGCAGGCCCGCTTCGGCGTGGTCGGCCAGGGCGGTGATGCCCGAGCGCCCTTCGCGCAGCGCAGCCGAAACGGTATCCAGATCATTGCCGAGGCAGGACGTGATGCCCATGCCGGTGATGACGACGCGACGCATCAGAAGCTCCCGGTTTCAGTGAACAGGCCGACGCGCAGGTCGCGCGCGCTGTAGATTTCGCGGTCATCCACGTACATGCGGGCGTCCGACTGGGCCATCACCAGCTTGCGGTTGATGACACGGCTGATGTCGATCTCGTAGCGCACCAGCTTGGCCTCCGGCAGTACCTGGCCGGTGAACTTCACCTCGCCGCAGCCTAGTGCGCGGCCCTTGCCGGGGGCGCCCAGCCAGGTCAGGAAGAAGCCGGTCAGCTGCCACATGGCATCCAGGCCGAGGCAGCCGGGCATCACCGGGTCGCCGATGAAGTGGCAGCCGAAGAACCACAGGTCCGGGCGGATATCCAGTTCGGCGCGTACCATGCCCTTGCCATGCGGTCCGCCGTCCTCGCGGATGTCGGTGATGCGGTCGAACATCAGCATCGGATCGTTGGGCAAACGGCCGGCGGCGGTGCCGAACAGTTCACCGCGTGCGCTGGCCAGCAGCTGTTCGCGGTTGAACGCGTGGAGACGGGTCATGAAGCACAATCCTGGAAGCGGGGAAACAGGGAAACAAGCGCTCGAGGATGCCCGTGGAAACTGCGCCGATCAAACATTTCAACCGTACGCAACCGTAGTGTTTTCAATGGAATACGCGCATCCTGTTGATGTGCAACGACCATACTTCGGCGTGTGGCCCGTTCGGCACGCCCCCGCCCTTTTCGCCTGACATGACCCGACTGCGCAAGATCATCCACGTCGACATGGACGCGTTCTACGCGTCGGTGGAGCAGCGCGACGATCCGTCACTGCGCGGCAAACCGGTGGTTGTGGCATGGCGCGGCGCGCGCTCGGTGGTGTGCGCGGCCTCGTACGAGGCACGCGTGTTCGGCGTGCGTTCGGCGATGCCTGCCGTGCGTGCCGAGCGCCTGTGCCCGGACGCGATCTTCGTGCCGCCGGACTTCGCGCGTTACAAGGCGGTGTCACAACAGGTACGCGCGATCTTCCTGCGCCATACCGACCTGGTCGAGCCGCTGTCGCTGGACGAGGCCTATCTGGACGTGACCGAGCCGAAGAGCGGCATCGAACTGGCCACCGATATCGCCCGTACCATCCGTGCGCAGATCCGCGAGGAGACAAACCTGACCGCTTCAGCCGGGATCGCGCCGAACAAGTTCCTGGCCAAGATCGCTTCGGACTGGCGCAAGCCCGATGGCCAGTTCGTGATTCCGCCGCAGCGGGTGGACGCGTTCCTGCTGCCGCTGCCGGTGAACCGCGTGCCCGGCGTCGGCAAGGTGATGGAAGGCAAGCTGGCCGCTCGCGGCATCGTCACCTGCGGTGACCTGCGGCAGTGGGCACTGATCGATCTGGAAGAGGCGTTTGGCAGCTTCGGCCGCAGCCTGTACAACCGCGCACGCGGCATCGACGAGCGGCCGGTGGAGCCGGACCAGCAGGTGCAGTCGATCTCCTCCGAAGACACCTTCGCCGAGGATCTGCCGCTGGAAGACCTGGGGGAGGCAATCGTGCAGTTGGCAGAGAAGACCTGGAATGCCACGCGCAAGACCGAACGCGTCGGCCACACCGTGGTGCTGAAACTGAAGACCGCGCAGTTCCGCATCCTCACCCGCAGCTTCACCCCGGAGCGCCCGCCGGAATCGATGGAAGAACTGCGCGACATCGCCCTGGCCCTGCGCGCCCGCGTCGACCTGCCGGCGGAGACGCGTTACCGCCTGGTCGGCGTCGGGCTGAGCGGCTTCCGCGAAAAGGAACCGATGGTGCAGGGCGAATTGTTCGAGCACTGATCATTGCCGTGCCGACCAACGGTCGGCACCCACCAAAAGCAGGCTGTGCCATCCAGGCAGATCGCAGAGAACTGTCGAAGGCGGGGTGGGTCCGGTTGCGGGGGCGTGAGCGCCATGGATGGCGCGACCGAGCTTACATGGACGTACTTGCAGCGTCCCCCGCAACCGGACCAACCCCGCCTACCCACAGGAAGCCAGCTTTTGATGTTGCTTCGGCTCTTGCCGTGGACGTGGCCTCTGCGGGTGCAGGGCGCAGCCCTGCCGAAAAACCCCTCCTGCGACGGTTCGTCGCACGGGCAACCCTGGACCCGGCTCTACACTAGCGGGGTGACCCGCCTGTCCCGCCCGCAGCGCCTCCTGCTCCAGCTCGCCGTTCTGGCGACGCTGTTGATGGTGCTTGCGCCACTGGTCAGCCGCGCGCTGCAGGCGCAGCCGATGGAGCATGCCGCGATGGCAGGCATGGACCACGCCGCCATGGGCCATGACATGCACGACATGGCCATGGCCGGGCACGATCAGCACGGCGCCGCGCCGGCCGCGCCCAGCCGCCCGCCCGACCCCCACGCCATGCACGGCGAAGCCTGCGAATACTGCGTGCTGGCAATGCGCCTGCTGCCGTGGCTGGCGGTGCTGGTGCTGCTGTTGCCGCTGCTGTGGCGGCCGCGCCTGGTGTTCCCGTGGTCGCAACAGGTGCTGCCGGCGCTGCGTTGGCCGGCGCATGCCGCGCGCGGGCCGCCGCGCCTCTCCTTCGTCCGCTGATATCCCTATCGAATCTGCCGCACGACGCCTGACCGGGCGCCGTGCGCGCGTGCGTACTTTGGAGCTGTTCCGATGAAAATGACTTCCCGCCCCGCGGGCGCCTGCGCGCGCCTGCCGGTTGCCCTTGGCCTGGCCGTGGCCGCGTCACTGGCCCATGCTGCGCCTGCCGAAGAGGCACGTACCCTCGACACGATGGTGGTCACCGCCGCCGCACCGTCGTCCCCGCTGCACTGGGTGACCGACCCGCGCCTGCCGCGGCAGCCGGTGCCGGCCAGCGACGGTGCCGATTACCTGAAGACCGTCCCCGGCTTCTCCGCCATCCGCAACGGCGGCACCAACGGCGACCCGGTGCTGCGCGGCATGTTCGGTTCGCGCCTGAACATCCTCAGCAACGATGGCAACCTGATCGGTGCCTGCCCGTCGCGCATGGACAATCCGCTGTCCTACATCGCGCCGGAAAGCTTCGACCGGCTGACCATCATCAAGGGCCCGCAGAGCGTGCGCTGGGGGGCGGGCGCGTCGGCCGGCACCGTGCGTTTCGAGCGCGATACGCCGCGCTTCGAGGAGCCGGGCCTGCGTGCCGATGCCAGTGCGCTGGTCGGTTCGCGCAACCGCAACGACCAGGTGCTGGACCTGACCCTGGGTAACCCGACAGGCTACGTACGCGCCAGCGGCAACCGTTCCGAAGCCGATGACTACAAGGACGGCCACGGTGACGTGGTGCCGTCGAAGTGGCGCAAGTGGAACGGTGACGTAGCCATCGGCTGGACGCCGGATGCCGACACGCTGCTGGAAATTTCCGCCGGTGCCGGTGATGCGATCGCGCGTTACGCGGGCCGTGGCATGGACGGTGCCGCGTTCGAACGCACGAGCTACGCGGCGCGTTTCGAGAAGCGCAACCTGCCGGGGGCATGGGACACGTTGCAGGCCAACGTGTACTACAACAACGCCGACCATGTGATGGACAACTACACGCTGCGCACGCCGAACCCGAACAGCATGATGCCGATGCCGATGGCGTCGAACGTGGATCGCCGTACCCAGGGCGGCCGGGTCAGTTCCGAGTGGCGCTGGCAGGATGTGCAGCTGGTGGCGGGTATGGATGGCGAAGACAGCCGCCATCGTGGCCGCATGGGCATGGGCCGCGACACCTACCGCCAGGCCGCCTGGGAAACCGATGCCAACTTCCGCCGCTATGGCGTGTTCACCGAGTTGACCCTCGGCGCCGACACCGACCAGCGCTGGATCAGCGGCCTGCGCATCGACCGCGCCAGCGTCCGCGATGAGCGGCAGTCGGTGCGCGGGATGATGGGCAACCGGCCGAATCCGACCGCTGGCCTGCAGCGCAAGGAATGGCTTGGCAGCGGCTTCCTGCGCTACGAGCAGGACCTGGCCGATGGCCTGACCTGGTACGCCGGCCTCGGCCACAGTGAACGCATGCCCGACTACTGGGAGCTGTTCTCGCCCAACCACGGCCCGGCCGGTGCGGTGAACGCGTTCACCGGCGTGCAGCCCGAGCGCACCACCCAGCTTGATGTGGGCATGCAATACAAGGGGCCCCGTGTGCAGGCCTGGGTCTCGGCGTACGCCGGGCAGATCCAGGACTACATTCTGTTCACCTACCACGGCAGCGGCATGATGGGCATGAGCCAGGCCCGCAACGTTGATGCACGTATCGCTGGTGCCGAGGCGGGCCTGGAAGTGAGCGTGGCCGAGCAGTGGAAGCTGGGCGGCACGCTGGCCTATGCCTGGGGCGAGAACCGCGACCAGCATCGCCCGTTGCCGCAGATGCCACCACTGGAAGCACGCCTGAGCGCGAACTGGGAAGGCCAGCGCTGGAGTGCCGGTGCGCTGCTGCGCGCGGTGACCCACCAGCATCGTGTCGCAAATGGCCAAGGCAATGTGGTCGCGCAGGACCTGGGGCCGAGTGCCGGCTTCGCCACCTTCGCGCTCAACGCTGCTTACCGCTTCAGTTCGCAGCTGCAGCTCAGCGCGGGCGTCGACAACCTGTTCGACCGTGCCTACAGCGAGCACCTGAATCTGGCCGGCAGCGCCGACTTCGGTTTTCCGGCTGACCCGGTGCGCATCAACGAGCCGGGCCGCAGCCTGTGGATGAAGGTGAACTACCGGTACTGATCCGCCGGGTGTAAAAAAAACCGGGGCCGGATCCCCGCCAGGATCCGCCCCCGCCCGACGCCCTCTGCCGGGCAGCTTCGACTCTACGATGGCAACGCCTGCGGTGCACGGCTGGATACACCTCGACACATGCCGACACCGCTGCGGTCAGCCTTGCACGGAACGGGTTCACGGCGCTATCGCGACGCCGGTTCCACGCCAGTAAACGCTTGGCACATATCGCTTCTGTGGGCGCTTGCCTACACTCGGCGGCCGTGGATCACTCAGGACCGTTCATGTTGGCTCGCATCGCTTCGACCCTGGCCCTTGGCCTCAGCCTGGCCGTGCTGGCCGGGTGCGCGGGCAAACAGGAGGCCGCCGCCCGTCGGCAGGGAGAAGCGGTGCCGGTCACCGCGCAGGTCGTGCAGTCCACGCAGTGGAATGACACGCTGCAGGCACTGGGTACGGCCAAGGCGCGCGAATCGATCAGCGTCACGGCCAAGGTCAGCGAGATCGTCGAGAAGGTGCACTTCGAAAGCGGCCAGCATGTTGCCGCTGGTGCGCCGATCGTGACCCTGCGCGGGCAGGCCCAGGAGGCCGCGCTGGTGCAGGCGCAGGCCACCTTCCATGAGGCCGACCAGCTGTACAGGCGCCAGCGCGAGCTGGCCACGCAGCGGCTGGTGTCCAGCGCCACGCTGGATACGCAGAAGTCGATCCGCGATGCCGCCGAGGCGCGTGTGGCGCAGATGCAGTCGGACATCGGTGACCGCCGCGTGCGTGCACCGTTCGCCGGTGTGCTCGGCATCCGCCAGGTCAGCCCGGGCACGTTGCTGACGCCGACCACGGTGATCGCCACGCTCGACGACATCGAACACATGCACATCGATTTCCAGGTGCCGGAAGTGGAACTGGCCGCGCTCGGCGTCGGTGACAAGGTTAGTGCCACCAGCGTGGCGTGGCCGGGCCGTACCTTCGAGGGCGTGGTCAGCACCGTCGACGCACGCATCGATCCGGCTACCCGTGCGGTGACCGTACGTGCCGACTTCGCCAACGGCGACCATGCCCTGCGCCCGGGCATGCTGCTGGACGTGCGCCTGTTCCACCCCGAGCGCCCGGCGCTGGTGATTCCGGAAATCGCCGTGGTGCAGGTCGGTCGCGATACCTTCGTGTACCGCATCACCGCCGACGACAGCGTCGAGCGCGTGGATGTGGTCACCGGTGCGCGCCGTGCCGGCGTGGTCGAGATCAGGCAGGGGCTGGAAGCGGGCCAGCGCATCGTGGTCGATGGCACCGGCAAGCTGCGCCCGGGCCTGAAGGTCGCGGCCAAGGACGCCGCACCGGCCACGGGTGCCAAGCCGGCTGATGCACCGGCGCCGGTCGCGGCCGAGGGCCACGGCGGATGAAGCTGTCCGACATCTCCATCCAGCGGCCGGTGTTCGCCGTGGTGATGAGCCTGTTGCTGCTGGTGCTGGGCGTGATGTCCTTCACCCGCCTGACCCTGCGCGAACTGCCCGCCATCGATCCGCCGATCGTTTCGGTATCGGTGGATTACACCGGCGCTTCGGCCGCGGTCATCGAAAGCCGCATTACCCAGGTGCTGGAAGATGCGCTGGCCGGCATCGAAGGCATCGATACGATCAACGCGCGCAGCACCAACGGCCGCTCGCAGGTCAGCATCGAATTCACCTCCAACCGCGATATCGAAGCGGCGGCCAACGATGTGCGCGATGCGGTCAGCCGCGTCGCCGACCGCATGCCGGAAGAGGCGCGTCCGCCGGAGATCGCCAAGGTCGAGAGCGATGCCGACCCGATCATCTGGTTCAACATGGTCTCCTCGACCATGGACACGCTGGAGCTGAGCGACTACGCCGACCGCTACGTGGTCGATCGTTTCTCCAGTCTCGATGGCGTGGCCCAGGTCCGCATCGGCGGCCGCCAGCGCTATGCGATGCGGATCTGGCTGGACCGCGACCAGCTGGCGGCGCGCGGACTGACCACCGGCGACGTGGAAACCGCGCTGCGCAACGAGAACGTGGAACTGCCGGCCGGCCGCATCGAGTCGACCGACCGCGATTTCACCCTGCGCGTGGAGCGCAACTACATCAAGCCGGAAGACTTCGCGACCATCCCGCTGGGCAAGGGTCGCGATGGTTACGTGGTGCGCATGGGCGATGTGGCGAAGATCGAGCTGGCCTCGGCCGAGCGCCGCGCGTACTACCGCAGCAACGGCGAGCCGGGCATCGGCCTGGGCATCGTCAAGACCTCCACCGCCAACTCGCTGGACGTGGCGCGTACTGCGCGCGCTGAAGCCGAGCGGGTCGCGCTGACCCTGCCCAAGGGCACGCAGATCTTCGTTGCCTTCGACAACACCACCTTCATCGAAGCCGCGGTGGACCGCGTCTACGCCACGCTGGTGGAGGCGATGATCCTGGTGCTGGCAGTGATCTGGCTGTTCCTCGGCAGCTTCCGCGCTGCGCTGATTCCGGCGGTGACGGTGCCGGTCTGCCTGGTCGCGGCATTCATCGCGCTGTATGCGTTCGACTTCTCGATCAACCTGCTGACCCTGCTTGCCCTGGTGCTGTGCATCGGCCTGGTGGTGGACGATGCGATCGTGGTGGTGGAGAACGTGCAGCGCCGCATCGACCTGGGCGAACCGCCGCTGGTCGCCTCCAAACGCGGTACCACGCAGGTCGCCTTTGCGGTGATCGCCACCACCGCGGTGCTGGTGGCGGTGTTCCTGCCGGTCGGGTTCCTGGAAGGCAATACCGGGCGCCTGTTCCGCGAACTGGCGGTGGCGCTGGCGGCGGCGGTGGCGTTGTCCGCCTTTGTGGCGCTGACGCTGACGCCGATGATGGCCTCCAAATTGCTCAAGCCGCATACCGGGCAGGCGCCGCGTGGCCTGCATGGCTTCATCAACCGCAACCTGGAACGCCTGGCCGGGGCCTATGGGCGGGTGCTCGACCACCACGTGGACCGCACCTGGATCTACCTGATGGTGATGGTGGTCGCACTGGCCGCCAGCTGGGGCCTGCTCAAGCTGCTGCCGTCGGAACTGGCGCCGGCCGAAGACCGCGGTTCGTTCCAGATCATGATCGATGGCCCGGAAGGTGCCGGCTACGACTACACCGTGCAGCAGGTGCAGCAGGTGGAATCGATGCTGGCACCGCATGTTGGCCCGGACAAACCGATCGTGCGCGCCAATCCACGCGTGCCCGGTGGTTGGGGTGCCAGCGAGGAAATGCACACCGGCCGCGTCAGCATCTTCCTGCAGCCGTGGCGCCAGCGCAGCGAAGGCACGCCGGAAGTGGCCAACGAACTGCAGAAGGAACTGGACACCATCCGCGGCGTGCGCGTGCGTACGCAGGTGGGCGGTGGCCTGGTGCGCAGCGGCGGGCAGCCGTTCCAGATCGTGCTGGGCGGCCCGGAATATGCCGAGATCGCGCAGTGGCGCGACCGTATCCTGCTGCGCATGGCCGACAACCCCGGCCTGGTCGGCCCGGACTCGGATTACAAGGAAACGCGGCCGCAGATGCGGGTCAACATCGACCGCCAGCGTGCGGCCGACCTCGGCGTGCCGGTCACCGCGATCGGTTCGGCACTGGAAACCATGATGGGCTCGCGCCGCGTCACCACCTTCGTCGACAACGGCGAAGAGTACGACGTGCTGGTGCAGGCCGGTCGCGATGGCCGTGCCAGCCCGGCCGACCTGGCCGCCATCCGCGTGCGCGCGACGTCCGGCGAACTGGTGCCGCTGTCCAACCTGGTCACGCTGAGTGAGGTGGCCGAGGCCGGCACCCTGAACCGCTTCAACCGCCTGCGCTCGATCACCATCAACGCGGGCCTGGCGCCGGGCTATCCGCTGGGTGAAGCCATTGCCTGGGCGCAGCAGGTCACGCGCGAGGAGCTGCCGCAGTACGCACAGGTGAACTGGAAGGGCGAATCGCGCGAATACCAGAGTGCCGGTGGCGCGGTGCTGCTGACCTTCGCCATGGCCCTGCTGGTGGTCTACCTGGTGCTGGCCGCGCAGTTCGAGAGCTTCATCCACCCGCTCACCATCATGCTGACCGTGCCGCTGGGCGTGCTCGGCGCGCTGGTCGGTCTGTGGGTGAGCGGTGGCACGGTGAACCTGTTCAGCCAGATCGGCATCGTCATGCTGGTCGGCCTGGCCGCGAAGAACGGCATCCTCATCGTCGAATTCGCGAACCAGCTGCGTGACGACGGAAGAACCGTGCGCGAGGCGATCATCGAATCGGCGATGGTGCGCCTGCGCCCGATCCTGATGACCTCGATCGCCACCGTGGTCGGTGCGATTCCGTTGGTGGTGGCCGGTGGCCCCGGTTCGGCCAGCCGTGGCACCATCGGCATCGTGATCATCTTCGGTGTGACCCTCTCGACGTTCCTGTCGCTGTTCGTGGTGCCGGCGTTCTACGCGCGGCTGGCGCCCTACACCCGCTCGCCGGAAGCGGTGAAGCGTGAGTTGGAGAAGCAGGAGGCGGAGTCGCCCTCGGTGGGTGGTCATGCCTGATCCGACCACCGTGCTGCGAGGCGACGGCTTCCAACTGCGCCCCTGGCGCCCGGATGATCTGGAATCGCTGCTGCGCCATGCCAACGACGCCGAGGTATCGCGGGGCCTGCGTGATCGTTTCCCTTACCCGTACACGCGCGAGGATGGCGAGGCCTTCCTCGCCGGCCGCGTGCTGGCCCCCGGTACCCTGAACCTGGCCATCGAGATCGACGGCCAGGCCTGCGGCAGCGTCGGGGCCCAGCAGGGCAGTGCCGAGCGCGGGCACATGGCCGAGCTGGGCTACTGGTTGGGCCAGGCCTACTGGGGCCAAGGAGTGATGACCCGGGTGGTCGGCCTGTTCGCCCCCTGGGTGATGGACGAACTTGGCCTGTTCAGGCTGCAGGCCGGGGTGGTCGACTTCAACCTCGGCTCGGCCCGGGTGCTGGAAAAGAACGGTTTCCAGGAAGAAGGCGTGGACCGCTGCGCGGTCTACAAGCGCGGCGTGCTGCACGACCTGCGCCGCTTTGCCCGGGTGCGCACGCAGCTGCCCTGAACACGCGGGCCGGCCGCGGTAGAGCCGAGGCCGTGCTCGGCCGCCGTCATCACCACGCCGAGCATGGGCTCGGCTCTACAACACAGCGCTACCGCAGCGGCCTTCGATCAGGGAGAATCGACCGGTCCCCTCCAGCCGACGGGACGTCCTTACAACCCGCCGACTGGAGAGAGCGCGCGTGGAAGCTACCGTACATTTCATCAACAGCATCATCTGGAGCAAGGCACTGATCTTCGTGTGCCTGGGCGCCGGCCTGTTCTTCAGCCTGCGCACGCGCTTCATGCAGATCCGCGGCTTCCTCGAGATGTGCCGCCTCACCGTCAAGGGTGAGAAATCCGATGCCGGTGTGTCGTCCTTCCAGGCCCTGGCCATGTCGATGGCCGGGCGCATGGGTATCGGCAACATCGCCGGCGTGGCTACCGCCATCGCCTTCGGCGGCCCCGGTGCGATCTTCTGGATGTGGGTGATGGGCTTCCTCGGCGCATCCACCTCGTACGTGGAATGTACGCTGGCACAGATCTACAAGACCAAGGACGCCGAAGGCCGTTACCGTGGTGGCCCGGCGTACTACATCGAAAAGGCCATGGGCCTGAAGTGGTACGCGCTGGCCTTCGCCATCGCCACGATCATTGCCGCCGGCTTCCTGATGCCCGGCGTGCAGGCCAATGCCATCGCCGACAGCATCATCAACGCCTGCCGTGGCACCGCGCTGTGTGGTCCGCTGGATGGCCAGACGATGGGCATGGAGTCGGTGCAGGCGCTGAAGCTGGGCATCGGCATCGTGGTGGCGCTGCTGCTGGGCGTGGTGATCTTCGGCGGCGTCAAGCGCATCGCCAACTTCGCCGAAGTGGTGGTGCCGTTCATGGCAGCCGGCTTCATCCTGATGGCCATTGTCATCATGATCATCAACTACGACCGTGTGCCGGAGATGTTCAACATCATCTTCAGCAGCGCCTTCGGTACCCACGCCGCGTTCGGCGCGATGATGGGCCTGGCGGTGGAGTGGGGCATCAAGCGCGGCATCTACGCGAACGAAGCCGGCCAGGGCTCGGGCCCGCACGCGGCAGCCGCCTCGGAAGTCTCGCACCCGGCCAAGCAGGGCTACGTGCAGGCCTTCGCCATCTACTTCGACACCATGATGGTGTGCACCGCCACCGCGTTCCTGATCCTGGCCAGCGGCACCTACAACGTGTACTCGGCGGCAGGTGCCGGTGCCCCGCCGATCTTCCAGGGCCTGGCCGGCATTCCGGAAGGCGCGGGCTACGCCCAGGCGGGTGTGGAAGCCGTGCTGCCGGGCTGGGGCTCGGCGTTCGTGTCCATCGCCATCTTCTTCTTCGCCTTCACCACCATCATGGCGTACTACTACATGGCCGAGACCAATCTCAGCTATGTGAACCACAACAAGAAGCGTCCGCTGACCGTGCTGGTGCTGCGCCTGGGCATCATCGGCATGGTGGTGTTCGGCGCGTTCCATAATGCAACCCTGGCCTGGGCGCTGGGTGACATCGGCGTGGGCCTGATGGCCTGGCTGAACATCATCGCCATCCTCATCATCCAGAAGCCGGCCATGCTGGCCCTGCGCGATTACGAGCGGCAGAAGAAGCTGGGCCTGGATCCGATTTTCGACCCCGATGCCCTGGGCATCAAGAACGCCGATTTCTGGCGTCAACGCAAGCTGGAGTTGTCCCGTAGTGAATGATCCCTGGAAGAACGCCCGCCGCCCGTCGTCGCGACCGCCGCGGGCCACCCCGCTGCCACCGCGTGAGGGCGGCACCCCGCCACCGCCGGGGCGTGGCAATGACGAACTGCGCCTGTATGGCTGGAACGCCGTGCAGGCCCTGTTCGCCAAGCGCCCGCAGGCGCTGCGCAAGCTGTACCTGGTGGACGCGCTGATTCCGCGCATGCAGCCGGTGTTGAAGTGGTGCGTGGCCAACCGTGTGGGCTACCGCGTGGTGGAGGAGGGCGACCTCAACAAACTGGCCGCTACCACGCACCACGAAGGCCTGGTGGCCGACGTGCTGCGCGCGCCTGTCGTACCGCTGGCGCAGTGGCTGGAGGATCTGGGCGAAGGCCCGGCGTTGGCGCTGTGGCTGGACGGTGTCGGCAATCCGCACAACTTCGGTGCGATCCTGCGCTCGGCCGCGCACTTTGGCGTCAAGGCGCTGCTGCTGCCGGCGGGCAGCACGCTTGCGCTGTCCGGTGCCGCTGCGCGCGTGGCCGAAGGTGGTGCGGAGTCGGTGCCGCTGGTGCAGTTGCCGGAGACCGCCCAGGCGATGGCGCAGCTGCGTGCGGCCGGCTTCGGGCTGGCTGCGACCCTCGTTGATGGTGGCGACGACGTGTTCCGTGCGTCGCTGCCGGAACGGTTGGTGTACGTGATGGGCGCCGAAGGCGAGGGCATGGACCGCGGCCTGGCCAGTCAGTGTGACCAGCAGCTGTCGATTCCCGGCAGCGGCGCGGTGGAAAGCCTGAACGTGGCCTCGGCAACGGCCGTGCTGCTGGCACAGTGGGCGAGCCGCCGCGATTGAACCTCTGCGCGCGGTCAGATCCCTTGCCAAGGCGAGGGATCTGACCGCGTCCGGTTCCCGGTGCAGGATCTGCAGTGGTGGGTGCGAACCTTGGTTCGCACCGCCCTTCCCGCTGCGTTCGCCGGGCATGGCCCGGCGCTACCGCATCATTCGTTCGGCGGCGTGGTCGCCTTGGCCTCGCTGCCGAAGCTGCCATCGGCTTCCGCTGCCAGGTACGCGAACACGGTGTACGCGGCCACGTTCTGCGCCAGCGCCTTCGGGTCGATCTTGTCCAGCGTGTCGTCAGCGGTGTGGTGCAGGTGGAAGTAGTCCGAGCCGTCCTGCGCCAGCCATGCCCACGCGCCACCCTTGGCGGCCAACGGGCCGACGTCCGGGCCCGGGCCACCCTTGTCGGCCTGGTACTCGATGCCCAGCGGCTTCATCACTTCGGCAATCTGCTTCGTCGCTTCGCGCGAGCCTTCCGGGTTCGGCGAACCGGTATTGAAGGCATAGATGCGGCCGGCACCGAAGTCACTCTCGGCCGCCAGCTGGTGCAGGGCCACGTCCTTGCCATGCGCCTCGGCGTAGGCCTTGCCGCCATACAGGCCCTGTTCTTCGTTGGCGAAGGCGATCACGCGGATGGTGCGCTTCGGCGCCTGCTTGAGCTGGCCGATCAGATGACCCGCAGCCATGGTGATGCCCACG
This sequence comes from Stenotrophomonas sp. GD04054, assembly GCF_029836955.1. Lineage (NCBI taxonomy): Bacteria > Pseudomonadati > Pseudomonadota > Gammaproteobacteria > Lysobacterales > Lysobacteraceae > Stenotrophomonas > Stenotrophomonas sp. GD04054. Next base: position 56,209 of record NZ_JAOECR010000026.1, read on the forward strand.
CCCGCGCCGTCATCCACCGCGCCGGTGCCCAGGTCCCAGGAATCCAGGTGACCGCCGATCACCACCACTTCCTTCGGCAGGCTGCGGCCGGTGATCTCACCGATCACGTTGTACGAGGTGGCGGTGCCATCCCAACCGCAGTCCAGCGCCACCTTCACCGTGGTGCTGCCACGTGCCAGCAGGCGGGCCAGCTGATCGGCGTCGGGCACCGACAGCGCCGCCGACGGCACCGGGGTCAGGCCTTCATCGAAACGGGTGATGCCGGTGTGCGGCACGCGGTGCGAATCGGTACCGGCCGAGCGCATCAGGAAACCGACCGCGCCCTTGCGGATCGCTTCGGACGGGCCCTTGCTGCGGATCGCGCCACCACGGCCATAGTCGCGGCCATCGCGGAACGGCAGCATCTGGTAATCGACGAACGCGATCTTGCCCTTCAGCGAACCGGTCGGTGCGGCCTGCAGTGCGGCCAGGTCGGCGAAGCGGACCACTTCGGCTTCAACGGTGCCGCCCGGGCTGCCACCCAGCGCCGTGATCTGCAGCGGCTGCGGGTTCCTGCCGGTCACCGCGGCGTGTTCACTGCGGCGCTCCCACTTCGGGAACGTCACCGGTTCCTTCCATACCTTGTCGAAGCCGAGGGCCTTGAACTTGGCTTCGGCCCAGGCCACGGCGCGGGCGTCGGCCTCGCTGCCGGCGATGCGCGGGCCGATTTCGGTGGTGAGCGATTCAACCACCTTCCAGCCGGTGTCGTCAGCCAGCGCCTGGTCGCGCAGCTGCGCAGCGGTGGACAGCGACGCCGGGGGCAGGGTGGTGGTGTGCGGCGCCGCGAAGGCCGGGGCGGCCAGCAGGGCGAGGGAGGATGCGATGGCAAGGACGCGGCGACGCATGGACAGCTCCGGGAAGGGACCAAGCCTTGGAGCTTAACAGTCGTTCAGCCCGGCGCATGGGCGGGAGGTCATGGCTGCCGCGAACGCTGTTTTCCGCCATGACCGGCAAAGCGAATGCCCCGCCGGGGCGGGGCTTTCACATGCTTATGTAGAGTCGAGCCATGCTCGACTGCTTCATTTCGCCCAGTCGAGCATGGCTCGACTCTACAGATGGGTGGGGCGCCAGTCGGCGCCCAGCACCCTTATTTCTTCAGGCTGTCGCGGATCTCGCGCAGCAGCACCACTTCCTCGGCCGGTGCGGCCGGGGCGGCTTCCTGCTTGCGCGACAGGCGGTTGATCGTCTTGACCACCAGGAAGATGGCGAAGGCCACGATCACGAACTGGATCAGCGTATTGATGAAGTCGCCGTAGCCGATCACCACGGCCGGGATTTCCTTGCCGTCGGCACCGATGCTGGCCGGTGACAACGTCCAGGCCAGCTGCGAGAAATCCACCTTGCCGATCAGCATGCCCAGCGGCGGCATGATGATCTTCTCGACCAGTGCGGTCACGATCTTGCCGAAGGCCGCGCCGATCACCACGCCGACGGCGAGGTCGATGACGTTGCCGCGCATCGCGAATTCCTTGAACTCGGTGAGCATTCCCATTGTTGTTTTTCTCCGGTGGGGGAAGTGGACAGCGCGCAGGGTAGCGCAGGTGATGTCAGCCGGCGATCACGCCGTGGCGCTCGGCCACGTTTTCCAGTCGGGCACTGAAGCGGTCGCCGGGTTTCAGCGCAGCCACCCCGGACGGGGTGCCCATGAACACCAGGTCGCCGGCACGCAGCTGCCACAGCTTGGACAGCTCGTGCAGGATCTCCGGCACGTTCCAGATCATCTGGTCCAGCAGCGCCTGTTGGCGTACCTCGCCGTTGACCTCCAGCGACAGGTTCAGCGCGGCGAGGTCGCCGACTTCCTCGGCGTGGACGATTTCACTGATCGGCGCGGAAGCATCGAAGCCCTTGGCCGCATCCCACGGGTGGCCCTTGTCCTTGGCGGCGGCCTGCAGGTCGCGGCGGGTCAGGTCCAGTCCCACGGCATAGCCGTAGACCAGTGCCTCGGCGTCGGCCATGGCCAGCTCGCCCACGGGCGCGTCACGGCCAATCGCCACCACCAGCTCCACTTCGTGGTGCAGGTTGGCGGTTGCCGGGGGATAGGGAATGGCATCGTCGTGGCCGACCACGATCGCATCGGCCGGCTTGCTGAAGAACATCGGACGGCCGCGATCGTCGGCCGCCGGCACTGCTGCGCCCATTTCGCGGGCATGGTCGGCGAAGTTGCGGCCGACGCAGTAGATACGGTGCACGGGGAAGCTGCCGCCACCGGCTACCGGCACACGCGGCAGGGCTACGGCAGGGATCACATCGGAGACATCGGACATGCGGGCATCCAGGAAGGGCGTGCCCGCAGTCTAGAACGCATGGCGCCCGCCGTCAGCGGGCGCGTAGGGCGTGGATCAACGCGAGGCCGGCAGCACCGGCTTGCGCACCACGCGGTACTCGCCTTCGACCACGGTCGGATCGACCGGACGGGCAACGCCCGGCTTGCGCGAGGCCAGCAGCTTCCACGCCAGGCCGACCAGGATCATCGCCGCACCGACGAACACGCCGATGAACACCATCGCCGCCAGGATCGCCAGGCCGAGCAGGCCCACGGCAACGCGCACCAGCGGGTGACGCGGCTTGCGCGGCGCGAACAGGGTGCGGAACTGGTTGAAGGCGGATGCGCGATTGAACATGGCGGCTCGATAGGCTGGGATCAGCGAAACCAGAGTATCGGGAGGTGCCACTGTCATTGAGTGAAAAACTCGTTAAATATAGCCTGTGCTTATTACGAATCAATGACTTGTGTTCATGTTGCAGCCAGTCACCTGAGCGGGCGTGCGACAATGCGCGTTTACTGTCCGAGCCTTCGCCATGACTGCCGCCGCTGCCCTGATCGCCCTTGATGCCATTGCCGATGGCGCGTTTGCCGAGGTCGAAGCGGTGGTTGATGGCGATGCCGAATCGCTGGTGCTGTACCGCGACGGCGCGCAGGTGCGCGCGTTCCTGAACATCTGCCCGCACGCCGGCCGTCGCCTGGACTGGGCGCCGGGCCAGTTCCTGAAGAGCCGCGAAGGCCACCTGGTGTGCGCCGCCCACGGCGCCTCGTTCGCGCTGGACAGCGGCGACTGCATCGCCGGCCCCTGCAAGGGCGACCGCCTGCGCGCCGTGCCGGTGGATGT